>JAEXGP010000369.1 GCA_023450775.1 Actinomycetes bacterium
ACTGCTACTCACCCTCTCCTCCGGGGTCACCGGCTACACGACCATCCACGCCGGGTCGGCACGCCAGGGCCTCACGCGACTCCGGTTCCTGGCTCAGCTCTCCGACTCGTCCAAGGACCTCCCGCTCAGCGCGCTCAACAACCTGGTGAGCGATTCGGTCGATCTCGTCGTGCACACCGAACGCGGCCCGGACGGCCCGCGTGTCAGCGGCATCGTCGCTGTCGAGGATCTGGTCGCGGGTCCGGAGGCGGTGCAGTTCACCGTCACCGATGTGTTCTGCCGGGACCGCGCCGGCGACCGTCTGGAATGGAGTGGGACGGTGCCGGTGCGGGCGGCCGAGCGGATGGCCGCGAGCGGGGTCGATCTCCGCGCGCTCCTCGAGGACGCCGGCCGGTGACGTCGATCGTCCTCGCACTCGTGGCCGCTGTCGGCGTGTACCTGCTGGTCGCGCCGGCGCGGCGGTCCGACCCGAGCTCGGAAGCGAGCTCCCGACCGGTGCCACCGGTCGGTGAGCTGCTGCAGCGGGCCGAGCTCGGCCTCCGTCGGGCCGGGCTCGACGGCGTGAGTCCCGCCCAGTTCGCGGCCACGGTGGTCGGGGTCGCCATTGGCGCCGCCGTGGCCGCATCGGTGGTGATCGGACCGGGCGTCGGCGCGCTCGTGGTGGGAGCGTTGGCCGGCGCTGGCCCGATCGCACTCTGGCGTTCCCGACGGGCGGCGGCGCGTCGGGCCGCGCAGGAGCACTGGCCCCGCATGATCGAGGAGCTGCGAGTCATGACCGGCCCGATGGGGCGGCCGATCCCCCAGGCGCTGCTGGAGGTGGGTGCCCGCGGACCGGTCGAGCTGCGCCCCGCCTTCGCCGCCGCGCAACGCGAGTGGAGCCTCACGACCGACTTCGAGCGGACCGTGTCCGTGCTCAAGGACCGCCTGGCCGACCCCACCGCCGACGCCACCTGCGAGACGCTGCTCGTGGTCCACGAGGTCGGCGGCGATCTCGACCCGCGTCTCGCTGCGCTCGCCGAGGACCGTCGCCGGGACCTCCACGATCGCAAGGACGCCCACGCCAAGCTCGCCGGGGCGCGCACCGCCCGTTGGTTCGTGGTGCTCGTGCCCGTGGGCATGGCCATCGCCGGACTCAACGTGGGCGACGGACGCTCGGCGTACCGCACCGCCACCGGCCAGGTGCTGGTGATCGTGGGCATCGCGATGGTGGCCGCGTGCTGGGCGTGGGCCGGGCGGTTGATGCGGCTGCCCGTCGAGGAGCGGGTGTTCGACCGATGACCGCGCTGGAGGCGGTGCTGCTCCTGTCGGCGGGCGTCGGGCTCGCACTCGTGCTGGGCGAGCTCCGCTGGTTCCGTCGCCGAGCGCTCACGGCGCGACTCCGCCCGTACGGTCCCGGCGCGATCCGCGCCGGCGACCGGACCGAGGTCCGGTCGTCGCCCGTCGCCGTGCTGCTGCCGCTGGCCGACCAGCTGCTCGACCGCGTCGGAGCCGTCCTCGGCATCCGCGACGACCTCGCCACACGCCTGGCCCGCGCTGACCTGCCGGTCGACCCGGCGTCGTTCCGGGTCCGACAGGTGCTCCACGCCCTCCTCGGCCTCGGCGCGGCCGGCGCGCTCGCGCTCGTGTGGCGACCCGGGCTCGCGATGAGCGTGCTCCTGCTGACCGGCGCCCCGCTCCTGTGGGTGCTCGCCGACGAGCAGCGGATCGCCGGTCGGATCACCCGGCGCTCCCACGTGCTGCAGCTCGAGCTCCCGGTGATCGCCGAGCAGTTGGGCATCCTGATCGATGCCGGGTCGTCGCTGCCCGCCGCGTTGGCCCGGGTCGCCCGACGCGGACGAGGCGCAGCTGCGACGGATCTCCACGGCGTGGTGCTGCGCATCCGCAGCGGCACCTCGGAAGCCGACGCGCTCGCGGAGTGGGCCGAGCGGACCGACGTGGATGCCGTCCGCCGGCTGGTCGCCGTGCTGTCCCTGCACCGGGAGGCAGCCGACCTCGGTCGGCTGATCTCGGCGGAGTCGCGGGCGATCCGGGCCGAGACGCACCGCGAGCTGATCGAACGCATCGAGCGCCGCGGGCAGCTGGTCTGGATCCCGGTGACCGTGGCGACCCTCGTACCCGGCCTCCTGTTCCTCGCGGTGCCCTTCGTCTCGGCCCTCGCCCAGGTGACGGGCGCATGAGGACGACGGCGGGAACAGCGAACGCAGATCCCGGGCGAGCTCAGCACCAACCAGGAGGAGAAGGACATGACCACCCACACCGCACCCACCCGACGGCGCCGCACGTGGCGACGCAACGAGATCGCGGAAGGCGTCATCTCGACGGCGATCGCGGTCCTCATCGTCGCGTTCCTCGGCATCGCGCTGTGGAAGGGGTTCGACGTGATGATGAACAGCGCGACCGAGAAGACGCAGCACCAGGTCGAGCAGATCGGCGGATGAGGATCCGCCGGCGCGACGAACGTGGATCCGGGCTCCTCGGAACGCTGTTCGGCGTCGGCGCGGTCATCGTGATGATCGGGCTCTGCGCCAACGTCTGCATCGGTCTGTGGACCCGCTCGACCGTCGAGGCGGTGGCCCAGGACGCAGCACGGGACATCGCGTCCACGCCGGTCGGCGAGCTCGACGCGGCACGGATCGACGACGTCCTCGACCGGGCCCGAGCACGACTCGGACCGACCGGGGCGCGGACCGAGCTGCGCCTCGAACGCCTGGACGACCGCGTCGCGGTCCGGGTCCGGCACCCGGGCGTCTCCCTGCTGCCGCGCCTGGTCGCCGGAGGACCTTCGGTCGGGGCGGTGGACCAGCTGGTCGTCGTCGGCCGGGAGGACCTGCGGTGATCCGCCGGCGGACGGGTTCGACTCCGTTCGCGGAACGCGGCGCGGTCGCCGGTCTGGAAGGCCTGATGCTCGGCGTCCTGGTCCTCGTCGCCGGCACCGTCCTCGTCGCCAACGCCTGGTCGGTCCTCGAGGTCCGGCGGTCGCTCGACGGCGCGGGTCGCGAGTACCTGAGGGCTTACACGCAGGCCGCCAGCCCGACCGACGCGCTGGCATCCGGTCGTCGAGCCCTCCACGACGTCCTCGACGGCGAACGGGGCAGCATGGCCGGCGTCGAGGTGACCGAGCCCGATCCGTCGTGGTTCGGGCCGTGCGCCTCCGCCACCGTCACGCTGTCCGCCACCGTGCCGGCGGCCCGCCTGCCGTTCATCGGGACGATCGCGTCGACGACCGTCGAGGTGACCCACACCGAGCTCGTGGACGCCCACCGTGAGGTCGCATCCGGTCCCGCACACGATCCGGAGGCCACTGACTGTGCGGGATGAGCGCGCGACCGCCGCGGTCCTGGCGCCGGCGATGGCCCTGGTGCTCATCGTCCTGGCGGCGATCGCCCTGGACCTCAGTGCCGTCGCCGGCGCGCAGCGAGCGGTGGAACGGACCGCCGCTGCTGCCGCGGACGACGCCGCCGGGATGCTCGACGGTCGGGCGCACCAGCTCGACGGCACCGTGCGCATCGACGCCGTCGCCGCCCAGCGAGTCATCAGAGCGCGGCTGGCGGCGGCCGACGTGCCGGGGCGGGTCGCCGAGGTCGACGTCGACGTGACCGCGACCACCGTCGACGTGACCGTGCGCGTGGAGTCGCCCCACCTCTTCCTCCGTGCCGTCCCCGGGATGGACGACCGCGTGCTGTCGGCGCCCATCCACGTCCGGGCGCGGCTCCGAACCTGAGACGGAGGTCGTCGGATGGACGACATCGAGACCCTGGAACCCGAACATCTCCCCGGTGCCGCCGGCCGGATCACCCGCACGAGCGATGGTCCGGTGCCGCTCGTGGTCAAACGGGCAAGCGGCGGTGATCGGGCGGCGCTGCGTCGCGAGGCCGAGGTCCTCCGTGCCGTCGGCGGCAGCGAGCTGGTCCAGATCGTCGAGCTGCGGGACGGCCCGGAGCGGACCGAGCTCGTCGTGCGCGACACGGGCGGACCGTCCCTCGCCGCGGCGCTCGCCGACCCTGCGACCGATTCGGCCACCGCGCTGCAACTGATGGCCGCGGCGTGCGACGCAGTGGGGCGCCTCCACGCCCGCGGTTGGGCCCACGGTCGGATCGAGACCGACCACGTCCTCCTCACCACCCGTGGGCGGATGCGGCTCTGCTCGCTCTCCGCCGCCAAGGCCGTGGACGTCGAGCCCGACGTCGCCCGGGCCGACCGCGTGGCGCTGCTCCGCATGGTCGACGACTGGACCCAGGCCCCGGCGGGACCCGGCCGGGACGCCCGCCTCGGCGCGCGACTCCGGGCGGAGTTGCTCGGCCGCAGGACCCACCGCCTGTCCGACGATCCCGATCCCAAGGTGCTCGCCCGCATCCTTCGTCGGACCGGCCGGTCCCACAGCGTGCCCCTGCGAGCGGGCGTCTGGCTCGCACCCCTGGCACTCGCAGCGGTCGGCGTGTGGGTGCTCGTCGGGGCGTTCCCCGACGCCCCCGCAGCAACCGGGCCGGCCTCGACCGACCCCGCGGCCAGCACGTCGGTGCCGCCGACCACCACGTCGTCGACGTCGTCGTCGTCCACAACGAGCTCATCCACGACGTCGACGGCGCCACCTCCGACCACGTTTCCGCTGGCGCTGGGAGCGACGAGTGCGGATGCGGCGGGCGCGTCGGGCCGTGCCGATCAGGTCCGGATCGAGGGCAACGCGGTCGTGGTCGGCGACCGCCGGTACCGGGTCGGCGAACCGGGCGATCTGGTCGCCGTCGGCGACTGGGACTGCGACGGCACCGCCACCGTGGCGGTCCTCCGCCCCACGACCGGGGCCGTGCACGTCTTCGACCGCTGGGCCGCCGACGGCGAACCGGCGACGGCACGTCAGCTGGGCTCGGTCGAGGACGCGGCGATGATCGAGGCCGACCCGACCGGTTGCGGCTCGCCGTGGGTGACCACCCGGTCGGGTGCCGCGCATCCGATCAGCACCGCGGAGGGCCAGCCATGACCCACCGGACCGCGGTCGCACGCCTGCTGCCGGCGCTCGCCGTCGAGCTCGTCGGCATGCTCGCGCTGCTCCGGACCATGCCCGGCTTCGGGGCCGACGACCCGCTCGACGTGACCGGTGCGATCGCGGCCCGGGTCGGGGTGGCGCTGCTCGCCTACCTCATGGTCGTCACGGCGCTGCAGCTCCTCGCCATCGCACTCGGCGCGATCCGCTCCGTGCGCGGGCTCGCTGCTCGTCTCGCCGATGCGACCTCCCGGATCGGTCCACGCCCGATCGCGGGGGTGGCAGCGGCAGCGGTCATCGCCACCGGCGTCACCGGGTGCGGCCAGAATCCACGCTCGGCCGACGCGCTCGTCGTCGCCGACCGCGCTCCGGTCGTGATGCTCGTGGAACCAGCGGGTGCCGAACCCTCCACACCCGACGCGCCGATCACCATGGAGCTCGAACCGACCCCGCCGATGTCGACCGACCCGCCCCCGCCGCCCGAGCCCGCACCCCCGCCACGCACCATCGAGGTCGCGCCCGGCGACAGCTTCTGGTCGATCGCCGAACGGGAGCTCGCCTCACGGTTCGGTCGCACCCCCACCGGCGCGGAGATCTCGACCTACTGGCACCTCGTCGTCGAGTTCAACCGCAGCCGGCTCGTCGACCCCGCCAACCCGAACCGCATCTACGCGGGTCAACGCTTCGTCCTCCCGTGACGGGCGGCGAACCTGCTCGTCGGGAGGCCCAGCGCGTTCAGTCGGCCGGGCACGCACCCGGCGTCGGCGGGCGACCCGGTCGACGGGTTGCGCAGGCCGACGTCGACGATGTCGTCGCCGTCGACGTCGCCGAGTGCTGGCACCTCGTCGCCGATTTCAACCGCTCGCGCCTCGTCGACCCCACGGACCGAACCGCATCCACACTGGCCAACACTTCGTGCTGCCGTGACAAGATCGGAGATGGCCAACCGATGGACCGGCGTCACCATCGATTGCGTCGATGTCGAGCGGGTTGCGTCCTTCTGGAGCGCGGTGCTCGACCGCGACCCTGGTCCGTCCGAGCCAGGGTGGGTGTATCTCGGAACACAGGACGACGAGCTGCCTCGGCTCGTGTTCCAACCCGTGCGGGAACCGAAGGCCGGGAAGGTTCGGATCCACCTCGATGTCACGGTCGATGACATCGAGGTCGCCATCGGCCAGGTGATCGCACTTGGAGGCGCCCTCACCGGACAGCGCCACGAACACGACGAGGGCGTTGTCGTCGTCATGCAGGATCCGGAGGGCCATGAGTTCTGTCTGGTCCAGTACCGCTGATGCTCGGACCGGCCCCGAGATCGGAGTGCAGACCTCCGCGTGAGAACCGAGCATCAGCGAGGGTCAACGTTCGGCCCTCCCTCTGAGCGGAGAGGGTCGATCCCGCGTGAGCGCCGCGTAGGATCGCCGACGTGACCGCTCTCGTCGCCATCACGCTGGTCGTGGCCGCCGCATCGGCGTTCCGCTCCACCTGGTCGCCCTGCGGGCTGTCGATGCTGTCGACCGTCACGCCGATCGCGGAGGCCGGGCGGGGCCACCGCTACCGGTGGACCGCGTCGTGGTTCTTCGTCGGGGCACTCGTCGGTGGCGCCACCACGGGCGCAGTCGCGGCGCTGCTCGCCGTAGGCGTCGGCACGCTCGACCTCTCCACCGCCGCCACCTACGGCATCGCTGCGGTCGCCGCCGTGCTGGCCGCCGGGCTGGACGGCCGCCTGCTCGGCCCGCCGATCCCCCACCACCGTCGCCAGGTCAACGAGGACTGGCTCGGCGCCTACCGCGCCTGGGCCTATGGCGCCGGCTTCGGCTGGCAGATCGGCACCGGCCTGGCCACCTACATCATGACCGCCGGCGTCTACCTGGTGATCGTCCTCGCCGCCCTCACCGGCAGCCCGCTCACGGCCCTCCTGCTCTGCGTCGCCTTCGGAGCGTTCCGCGGCTCCATGGTCGTGCTCGGCGCCACGCTCACGTCGGCCGAGAAGCTGCGCGTCTTCCACGAACGGTTCGAGGCGGCCCGCGAGCCGGTCCGCCGAGCCGTCATCGTGGTCGAGATCCTGGCCGCGGTCGCGCTGGGGATCGCCGGCGGCACCGGCTCGGTGCTCGCATCCGTGGTCGCCGCCGTGGCGGTCGTCGCCGCCGGCGCGGCACGCGGTGCGTTCACGGGCGCAGCACCGGCTCCCGACGCCTGCTCGGTCGTCGACCGCGCTGCGGTCGAGACCACCGCCTGAGCCGGTCAGTCCGAGGCGCCGCCGCGCTGCGACGATCTGTGGCGCGGATCGCGACAAGGGATGTCGCTGTGCACCCCTCTATCCGGGTTCAGGTCAGGCGGAGGCCGGCCTCGCCGCGGCGGGCCTGCTTGTCCCGGTACATCGAGCTGTCGCTGCGGTCGATGACCGTCACCAGCTCGTCGTCGTCCATGGCGACGGCCACGCCGAGCGACATGCCGACGTCCACCCGGCGCCCGCTGGCCAGCACCTGACCTTCGGTCGCCTCGCGGACCCGCGAGGCCATCGCCTCCACGTCCTCGAGCGGCAGGCCCGGGCACGCGACCACGAACTCGTCGCCGCCGAGCCGGCCGACGAAGTCACCGGCGCGCACCGCGCCGGCCAGCCGTCCTGCGACCGCCACCAGCACGGCGTCGCCGATGGCGTGGCCGTAGACGTCGTTGATGCCCTTGAACCCGTCGAGGTCCACGAACAGCACGGCCACGGGGTACTCCCCGCCCACAGCCAGGCCGAGCAGCCGGCGCTCGAACGAGCGGCGGTTCAGCGAGCCGGTCAGGTGGTCGATCGTGGCGTCCCGGTTCAGGCTCCGGTCGTGCAGCGCCCGCTCGAACGCCAGCGCGGCCAGCGAGGTGATGCGCTGCATCACGGTCATGTCGTAGGGCGTCGGGTCGCCCAGGCGCGGCACGGGCATGACGACGATGCCGAGCACCGACTCCCGGCTGTGGGACAGCACCGGGCACACCCAGCGCTCGTCGTCGGCCCGGATCTCCTCGGACAGGTGCGAGTCGCGCACCGCCTGGAACAACTCGTCGGGATCAGCGCCGACCAGCGCGCCCGGATTGCCCTCGACCGTCGTGCGCCCGTCGCAGCTGTGCACCAGGCAGGCGCTCTGGAGGAAGTGGGCCCGGACCACGTCGAGCACCGCGTGCAGCGTCGGGGCCAGGTGGTCGCCGTGGCCGAGCAGCTGCACCACCCGGTCGAGCGCCTCGCGCTCCTCACCGGAGCGCGCGGTCACCACCACGTGGCCGTCCAGGTCGATCACGCGACCGGCCACCAGCACGGGCCGCCAGGACCCGTCCTGCGCCTTGATGCGCACCATCAGCTCCACGGTCTGCGCCGCGGTGGGTCGGGCCAGCATTGAGCCCGGGTCCTCGAGCACCGGCTCGACGATCGACACCACCATCGGGATGTCGTCGGGGTGGACGAGCTCGAGCGCGTTCATGCCGGACAGCCGCTCGATGTCCCAACCGAGGACCAGCGACGTGGCGCCGCTCGCCCACTGGACGTCCAGGGCGTTGTCGAAGATGAGGACGCCGGTCGAGAAGCGCTCGCCGAGCGCGCCCAGCGCGGCGCGGATCAGCTCCTCGGGAGCGGTCTCGTCGGGGATCGAAGTCACACCCGGTCCATCGGCCCGAAGTGCACGGGGATTGAAATTGGACCCCGGTCCTGTCCGAACGGACTCCCGGATCCCGAGCGCTGCGACCCGGCCGCGACCTCGTCCACAGCGGCGGGACCAGCCCCGGACAAGGGCGATGGGTCGTCCGACCCCGGCCGTCCGACGGCCGACCGGGCCGATCGGATCGTTCTCGGCGGTGGGTCGGTCAGGCCGACCCGACGCTCACTTGGGGATGACGCTGACCGGCGTCCCGTTCGGGACGTGGTCGTAGATCCACTTGGCGTCCTCGTCGGCCATGCGGATGCAGCCGTGCGAGACCGGCTTCACGCCGAGCGGCGTCGACAGGGCCGTGTTGCCCCGGCGCGGGATGCCGTGGAAGCCGATGCCCCCGTTGAAGCGGGTCATCCACTTCATGGACACGCGGGAGTCGTCCGCCGAGGTCGTCCACGACGAGCGGCTGTACACCTTGTAGTTGCCGAGCGGGGTCCGACCGTTGGCGCCGCTCGAGATCGGGATCTCCCGGAGCAGCCCGCCGTTGACGTCGTAGACGAACGCACGCTGGAGCTTGATCGAGACGTCGATCTTGCCGACGGCCACGGCGGGCGGCGGGGCCTCGCACGCGAACAGGAACGGCAGCGTGGCGAGCACCACCATGATCCCCAGCTTCTTCGTCCTGGTCACTCCGCTGTCCTTCCCGTCGCACGCAGCCCTGTGACCGCACGCGACCCTGCCCGAGCGCCGTTCGGCGCCGGGTCAGTGTGCCAAGCGAAGGGGCGGACGCCAACTCCGATGCCAGGTTTCGACAGGGTGAACCGAGGCCGACGATGCGACTCCCGCAGGAGGCCAACGAGTAGTGTCGTCGAAACCGGCTCAGGGTCGGATCGGACCAGGTGGTGGTCCGACGTGCCGGCGAACCCCCCCTCAGACAGAAAGGCACGGCCGCCGAATGCGCGTCCCCGCAGCAGCCATCTCGTTCCCCGACGAGGACCGGGAGTGGATCCTCAGCCAGATCGACGAGAGCCTCCGCTCCGGTCAGCTGACGCTCGGCCAGGTCGGTCGCCAGCTCGAGGCCGAGTTCGCCGAGGCCCACAAGGTCGCCCACGCCGTCAGCGTCAGCTCCGGCACCAGCGCCGTCGAGATCCCGTTGCGGGTCCTCGAGTGCAAGGGCAAGGAGGTGCTGGTCCAGGCCAACACGTTCTTCGCCACCGCGGCAGCGGCCGTCTCTGCCGGCGCCGACATCAAGTTCGTCGACTGCGACCCCGAGACGATGGCCATGGACCCGGCCGCGCTGCAGGCCGCCATCGGCCCCAACACGGTGGGCGTCGTGGTCGTGCACATCGGCGGCTTCATCCCGCCCGCCATCCGCGACATCCAGCGCATCTGCGAGGAGAACGGCCTGTGGCTGTTCGAGGACGCGGCGCACGCCCACGGCAGCTCGCTCGACGGCCAGATGGCCGGCACGTTCGGCGTGGCCGGCTCGTTCAGCTTCTACCCCACCAAGGTCATCGCCGGCGGTGAGGGCGGCATGCTGATCACCAACGACAGCCACTTCGTCGACGAGGCCAAGATCTACCGCGACCAGGGCAAGGCGTCGTTCCTGACCAACGACCACACCCGCCTCGGCTACAACTGGCGCATGAGCGAGCCGCACGCGGCGATCGCGCTCAGCCAGCTCCGCCGCCTGGACGAGTTCGTCGACCACCGCCGCCACGTGGCCGCCCTCTACGACGAGGCGCTGGTCGACGGCCCGGTCACCCCGCTCGCCATCCCCGAGAACTCGCGGTGCAACTACTACAAGTACATCGCCTTCCTGCCGGCCGGCGTGGACCGCTCGTTCATCAAGAAGCGCATGCGCGAGGAGTTCGAGGTCGCCCTCTCCGGTGAGGTGTACGAGCTGCCGCTGCACCTCCAGTCGGTCTTCGAGCCGTGGGCCGACGGTCCGCTGCCGGGCGCCGAGGAGCTCTGCGCCCGCCACATCTGCCTGCCGGTCTCGGCAGTGATGACCGACGAGCAGGTCGAGTTGGTGATCACCGCCCTCAACGAGGTCATCCCCTCGTGAGCGGCGCTCCCACCACAGGGACGGTCGCCGTCACCGGCGGTTCCGGTTTCATCGGCTCGAACGTCGTCGACGCGCTGATCGCCTCGGGCCGCAGCGTCCGGGTCATCGACGCCGTCGAGCCCCACCGCAGCGACGTCGAGTGGTTCCCGAACGCGGACATCCTGGACGTCGAGTCGCTCAAGCCAGCGGTCGAGGGCACCGAGGCGGTGTTCCACCTGGCCGCCATGGCCGACGTGAACGACATCTACGCGGACCCGGCCCGCGCCGTGGCGCTCAACGTGCAGGGCACGGTCAACGTGCTCGAGGCCGGCCGCCTCACCGGCGCCGGCCGCACCGTCCTGGCCTCCACCGTGTGGGTCTACGGCTCCACCGTCGGCGAGGTGGTCGACGAGACCACGCCGTTCACCGAGGACCTGGACCGGCACCTCTACATCACCACCAAGATCGCGTCCGAGTTCGCCTGCCGCGACTACCTCAACCTCTACGACCGCCCGTTCACGGTGCTGCGCTACGGCATCCCCTACGGCCCCCGCATGCGGGAGACCACGGTGATGAGCGCGTTCTTCCGCCGGGCCCTGTCGGGCGAGGCGATCACCATCGACGGCGACGGCATGCAGAGCCGCAACTTCGTCTTCGTCGAGGACCTGGCCCAGGCCCACGTCCTGGCGCTGCAGCCCGAGGCCGAGAACCAGGTGATCAACGTCGACGGTCCGGTCCCCGTGACCATCCGCCAGGTGGCCGAGATCACCGCCGAGCTCGCCGGCGACGTCGAGGTCAGCTTCGGCCCCAGCCGCCCGGGCGACCTCAAGCCGCAGACGGTCCGCAACGACAAGGCCGTCGACGTGCTGGGATGGAAGCCCGAGGTCGACATCCACGACGGCATGCGCCGCAGCTTCGAGTGGTACGTCGCCAACCGCGTGACGAACGACGCCGAGAAGGACTCCTGACATGACCGAGCCTCGCCGGATCGCCGTCGTCCCCGCCTACAACGAGGAGCCGACCGTCCGCGACGTGCTCGGCAAGCTCTACGGCTACGTGGACGAGCTCGTCGTCGTGGACGACGGCTCCACCGACGGCACCCGCAGCGAGATCGAGCGCTTCATGGACGGCCGCGACGGCGCCCGCATGCTGGTGCACGAGGTCAACCAGGGGATGAGCGAGGCCTACTACCTCGCCTTCGGCGACCTCCGCCGCCGGCTCCAGGCCGGCGAGCTCTCGCCCGACGACTTCGTCTACACGGTCGACGCCGACGGCCAGCACGAGCTCGCGGTGCTCGAGGACCTGCACCGCCAGATGTACGACGAGGACCTCGACGCCCTCCTCGTGCAGCGGGACCTGTCGACCTACCCCGTGTACAAGCAGGCGGGGAACTGGGTCATGAGCACCTGGGCGACCATCTGGTCGGGCGGCGTGCAGCTCAAGGACGTCGAGTCCGGCTACCGCATCTTCCGCCTCGGCGCGCTGGCCGACGCCCTGGACTACTACCAGGGCTACAAGTACTCGGAGACCGTCGAGGTCGCCGTGGTGCTGTCCCGCCTGGGCTACCGGGTGCGCAACGACGTGCTGGTGCCGGTCCCGGTGTTCCGGTCCCGCACGCGCATGAAGGACGTGGTCATCGACCTGGCGGCCATGCCCGCCGCGGCGTTCCGCGTCACGCTCAAGCGCCCCAAGGAGCAGCCGGTCCCCAGCCTGGTCCCGCCCGTGCTGATCTCCACCGGCATCGTCGCCGCGGCCCTCTCGCCGCTGGTGGTCACCGCCCGGTTGGTCAGCCGCCGCCGGCGTCGCCGCGCTCGCTGAGCCAGAACCGCTCCCAGCTCGGGAAGCTCTCGGGCACCGTGCCCCGTCCGTCCGCGTGCTGCGGCCAGTTCGCCGGCTCCTGCTCGAGCGGGTTGGTCGGCGCGGCCTGGCCGTACCAGAGCTCGTGCACCCGGCGGACGAACAGCCAGCGGCCGTCGCGGCGGGCGTAGGTGTCGCGGTACAGGATCGACTGGTGGACCCACCGGTCGCCGTCCGCCACCTGGCCCAGGCAGTAGACGAGCCCGGTCGCGTCGTCGGGCCCCTGCAGATCGATCTGGTGGGTGCCCACGTGGAGCATGGTGACGCCGACCGCCGACAGCGACTCGCGGAACGACTCCCGCAGCGCGTCCCGGCCGAGCGTGTTGCGGCCCACCTGCACGTCGTCGACGAACAGCTCGACGAGGGCGTCGAGGTCCCGGGAGTCCACGGCCACCGCGTACCGGCTGGCGAGCATCCGGATCTGGTCGTGCGCCACCACGCGGGCCAGGTCGTCGAGGCCCTCGGCAGCGCGTTCGGCGCCGGGCGCGGGCGTGACGTGCTCGCTCATTCGGGCAGCTCCGGCGCCCAGGGCACGCCGTTGATGTGGCCGCCGCCGTCGGCGTACAGGGTGTTGCCGGTGAGGTAGCGGCTGTCGTCGGACGCCAGGAACGAGATCACGCCGGCGATGTCCTCGTCGGGGTCGCCCATGTAGCCCATGGGCACCTGCGTGAGGATCTCGGCGATCATCTCGGGCATCGCCGCCTCGACCGCCTTGTAGGACGCGGTGGCGGCGCCGGGGCACAGCGCGTTGGCCCGGATGCCGTGCCGAGCCCACTCCCGCGCGGCGGTGCGGGTGAGCGCCCGAAGGGCCTCCTTGCCGACGTTGTACTCGGCGGTGAACGGGTGGGCGTTCACGCCGTTCAGCGAGCACACGTTGATGATCGAGCCGCCCCCGGCGTCTCGCATGGACGGGAACGCCCGCTGCATGGACCAGTGCGCCGCCCAGAAGGCCATCTGCAGACCGTGCTGCATGACGGCGTCGGTCTTGTGCTCCAGCCGGCCCATCTGGCCGCCACCCCACGCGTTGTTGACCAGCACGTCGACCGAGCCGAACGCGTCGACCGCCCGGTCGACGGCGTCCTCCACCTCGGTCTTCACGGTCACGTCCGTGGGCACGAACACGGCTCGGGCTCCGAGCCCGCGCAGCTCCCGCTCTGCGTCCGACCCCGTCGTCTGGTCGAGCTCGGCGAGCACGACCGACGCGCCGTCCCGGGCCAGCCGCCGGGCCGCGGCCCGACCGAT
>JAEXGP010000427.1 GCA_023450775.1 Actinomycetes bacterium
GTTCCGCACCGTGCGCAGCGCGGTGTCCGTGCCGGTGATCGCGGGTGCCGGCTCCAACTCCACCGCCTCGGCGGTCGAGCAGACCAAGCGGGCGAGCGAGCTCGGCGTCGACGCCATCCTGTCGGTCACGCCGTACTACAACCGGCCCTCCCAGGCCGGGCTCGAGGCGCACTTCCGGGCGGTCGCGGCCGCCACCGACCTGCCGGTCCTCCTCTACGACATCCCCATCCGCACCGGGCGCAAGATCGAGACCGACACCCTCCTCACCCTGGCCCACGACGTGCCGAACATCGTCGGCGTGAAGGACGCGACGGGCGACCCGCCCGAGACCGCACGACTGATCGCCCAGGCGCCGTCGGGCTTCGAGGTCTACAGCGGCGACGACGCCTTCACGCTGCCGCTGCTCGCGGTCGGCGCCGTCGGCGTCATCTCGGTCGCTTCGCACTGGGTCGGGCGTCAGATGGGCGAGATGATCGACGCCTTCGAGAAGGGCGACGTGACCGCCGCCCGTCGGATCAACGCCGGCCTGCTCGACTCCTACGACTTCGAGAGCAGTCCCGAGGCCGTGAACCCCGTCCCCACCAAGACGATGCTGAAGGTCCTGGGCCTCAAGGTCGGCGAGTGCCGTCCGCCCATGGGCCCACCGCCCGACGGTCTGGCCGACCACGCCCGGCGCGTGCTCGAGGGCCTGGCCTGATGGCGGCGCCGGTCAACATCACCTTCCTCGGCGGCCTCGGCGAGATCGGGCGCAACTGCGCCGCGCTCGAGCTGGAGGGACAGATCCTCCTCATCGACTGCGGGCTCATGTTCCCCGACAGCGACATGCTCGGCGTCGACCTGGTCCTGCCCGACTTCACCTGGCTGCTCGAGCGCTCCGACGACATCGTCGGTTGCATCGCCACCCACGGCCACGAGGACCACGTCGGCGGCCTGTCGTACCTGCTCCGGGAGGCGAGCTTCCCGATCTTCGGCACCGAGCTCACCCTCGGCCTGGCGCGGAGCCGCATCGAGGAGTCGGGCCTGCTGGGCCGCACCGACCCCTGCGTCGCCGCCGACGGCGACGTGTGGGAGATCGGCCCGTTCGAGGTCGAGTTCATCCCCACCACGCACTCGGTGCCGCAGGCGGTCGCCACCGCGTTCCACACGCCGCAGGGCACGATCGTCCACAGCGGCGACTTCAAGATCGACCTCACGCCGGTCGACGGCCGCCTCACCAACCTGTCCCGGCTCGGCGCCCTGGCCGACGGCGAGGGCATCCGGCTCCTGCTCGCCGACTCCACCAACGCGGACCAGCGCGGCTTCTCCCGGTCCGAGACAGAGGTGGGCCGTGTCCTGCACCAGCTCATGTACGAGCAGCGGGGCCGGCGTCTGATCGTGGCCTGCTTCGCCAGCCACATCCACCGCATCCAGCAGCTCGCCGACGCGGCGGTCGACTCGGGCCGCGTGATCGCCCCGCTCGGTCGGTCCATGCGGCGCAACATCACGATGGCGCGCGAGATGGGCCTGCTGCGCATCCCCGACTCGTCGCTGATCGACATCGAGGACGTGGAGCGCCACGAGCCCGGGAAGGTCCTGGTGCTGTGCACGGGATCGCAGGGCGAGCCCATGTCCGCGCTCACCCTGCTGGCCGGCCAGGAGAACCGCTGGCTCAAGCTCCACCCCGACGACACCGTGATCCTGTCGAGCCACCCCATCCCCGGCAACGAGCACGCGGTCACCAAGGTGATCGACAACCTGTTCCGCCAGGGCGTGGAGGTGATCCACTCCGGCGTGTCCGACGTGCACGCCACCGGGCACGCCAAGGCCGAGGAGCTCAAGCTCTACCAGTCGATCCTCAAGCCCGACTGGTTCGTCCCGGTCCACGGCGAGTACCACCACCTGGTGGCGCACGCCCGGCTGGCCGAGGTCATGGGCACGCCGCACGACCGCATCATCGTGGCCGAGGACGGCGACCGGCTCGTGCTCGACGACGACGGTCTGGGCGAGGTGGGTCGGGTGCCCGCGGAGTACGTGTACGTGCACGGCACCGTCGGCGACGTGGGCACGGGCGTGCTGTCGGACCGGCGGATCCTGGCCGACGAGGGCGTCGTGTCGGCGATCGTCTGCGTGGACCGCCAGCGGCGCACGATCGTCGCCGGACCGCAGATCACCACGCGGGGCTGGGTGTACGAGGCCGAGGCCGGGGATCTGCTGGCCGAGCTGGCGGAGCGGGTCCGCAACGCCGTCGAGGGCGGGCTGGCAGAGGGCGCCGAGCTGAGCCGCCTCGAGAAGCTGGTGCGCAAGGCGGCCGGCAGCTTCGTGTCGGACCGCACCCGGCGCCGGCCGATGATCGTCCCGGTGGTGCTCGAAGCCTGACGCGCCCTCGCCCGAGCGGCAGGGAGCGGGGACGCCTCGCCCGAGCGGCAGGGAGCGGGGACGCCCCGCCCGAGCGGCAGGGAGCGGGGATGCATCGCCCGAGCGGCAGGGAGCGGGGATGCATCGCCCGAGCGGCAGGGAGCGGGGGACGCATCGCCGGAGCGGCAGGGACCGGGAGAGGGCACCCGTTCGGGCGACAGAAGTCACGTCCCCCGGAGGTGGGGGCCGGCCGAGAACCGGACCAGACTCGGAAGGTTCGGGCAGGGGCACCCCGGTGGGGCCGCGTCCGTGCGTGTCGCGCGCCGCGGATCGGCGCGCGTCGGACCTGAAGGGATTGCCGCGGTGTTCGGACGACTCGGTGGATGGTGCTGTCGGCGGCGGGGCGTGGTCCTCGTCATCTGGCTGCTCGTGTTCGTGCTGGGCGGGGTGCTCAGCGGGGTGCTCGGCAGCTCGTTCAAGTCGGAGTTCAACCTGCCCGACGTCGAGTCCAAGCACGGCATGGACCTGCTGGAGGACCACTTCGCGGGCCAGGGCGCCGGCACGTCGGGCACGATCGTCTTCGAGTCCGACCACGGCTTCGACGACGCCACCAGGGTCGAGCTCAGCGACTTCCTGGACCGCGTGGCGGAGGTGCGGGACACCACGGTGCAGAGCCCGTTCGTCCCCGGCGGCGAACGCCAGATCTCGGTGCTGGGCGACGCGAAGGACCGGATCGCGTTCGCGTCGATCGAGGTCCCGGGTGAGCTCGACCAGGAGACGGCGCAGGAGTACGCCGAGAAGGTCCAGGCCCTGGAGCCCACCATCGACGGCGTCCGCGTCGAGTACGGCGGCCAGATGTTCTCCGAGTTCGATCCGCCCGAGTCGGAGCTGCTCGGCCTGGCCTTCGCGATCGTGATCCTGATCGTGGCCTTCGGCTCGGTGCTGGCCATGGGTCTGCCGATCGGCGTCGCGCTCGGCGGCATCGGCGTCGGCTCGATCCTGCTGGCGATCATGTCCAACTTCGTCACGATGCCCGACTTCGCCACCACGCTCGGCGTGATGATCGGTCTGGGCGTGGGCATCGACTACGCGCTGTTCATCGTGACCCGCTACCGCGAGCAGCTGCACCTGGGCCACACGGTCGAGGAGTCGGTCGCGATCGCCATCGACACGTCCGGACGGGCGGTCACGTTCGCCGGCCTGACCGTCGTGATCTCGCTGCTCGGCATGCTGCTCATGGGCGTGAGCTTCGTGCAGGGTCTGGGCATCGGCGCGGCCACGGTCGTGGCGGTGACGATGGTCGCCTCGCTCACCCTGCTGCCGGCGCTGCTCGGGTTCGCGGGGGATCGGGTGGACCGGACCCGTTGGCGCGGCCTGATCACGGCGGGGCTGGTCGCGCTGGCGCTGCTGGGCCTGGGCCTGAAGCTGACGCCGCTGGCGCTGGGCGCGCTCGGGTTCGGCGTCATCGTGTTCGTGGTCGGGTTCTTCTGGAGCCCGCTCAAGCGGGAGGTGCCCCGTCGCGAGCCCAAGCCGCTCCGCCAGACCACGTCGTACCGCTGGAGCCGGCTCGTGCAGCGGCATCCGTGGGCCATGGCGCTCGGCGCGACGGCGCTGCTCGTCGTGCTGATGATCCCCACGTTCGCCATGCGGTTGGGCTTCCCCGACGAGGGCAACGACCCCGCGGGCACCACCACGCGCGAGGCCTACGACCTGCTGGCCGAGGGCTTCGGCCCCGGCTACAACGGCCCGCTCATGCTCGTGGCCGCGCTGCCCGAGGGCACGACGCCCGAGACGCTGCAGGCCATCACCACCGCCGTGCAGGAGACGCCGGGCGTCGCGTTCGCCACGCCCGCGATCCCGAACGACGAGCAGGACCCGACCGCGGCGCTCTGGCGGGTGATCCCCACGACCGCACCGCAGGACGAGGCCACGACCGACCTGGTCCACCACCTGCGCGACGAGGTCCTGCCGGAGGCCGAGCGGGGCTCCGGCGTCGAGGTCCTGGTGACCGGCTTCGTGGCGATCACGGTCGACTTCACGACGTTCGTGTCGGAGCGGCTGGTCCTGTTCTTCGGCGCGGTGCTCACGCTGTCGTTCGTCCTGCTGATGATCGTGTTCCGGTCGCTCCTGGTCCCGGTCAAGGCCGTGGTGATGAACCTGCTGTCGATCGGGGCCGCCTACGGCGTCCTGGTGGCGGTCTTCCAGTGGGGCTGGGCCAAGGACCTGTTCGGGGTGGAGCCGGCGCCGATCGAGCCGTTCCTGCCGATGATGCTGTTCGCCATCGTCTTCGGCCTGTCGATGGACTACGAGGTCTTCCTGCTGTCGCGCATCCGCGAGGAGTGGGTCCGCACCGGCGACGCCCACACCTCGGTCGCGGACGGGCTGGCCGCCACCGCACGGGTGATCACCGCGGCGGCGGCGATCATGGTGTTCGTCTTCGGCAGCTTCCTGGGCGAGTCGGTCCGGACGATCAAGCTGTTCGGGTTCGGCCTGGCGCTCGCCGTGCTGCTCGACGCCACGATCGTCCGCATGCTGCTCGTGCCGGCGACCATGGAGCTCCTCGGCGACCGCAACTGGTGGCTGCCCAGGTGGCTCGACCGGATCCTGCCGCACGTCAACGTCGAGGGGACCCTGGAGCACTCCAACCCGGGCGAGTCCGATGACGCACCGGACGACACGCCCGACGAGGACCGGGAGCTCGAGCCGGTCGGCTGACCGGCGCCGACGTTCGCCAGCAGGACCGGTCGCGTCCGCGCCGCTCAGGTGAGCGGCGTGCCGTCGCCGTCCCGGCCGGCGAGACCCCGCAGGACGTCGACGGTCGCCGAGCGCTCGCCGGCGGTGCCGAAGAAGCGGTCGTCGACCGCCTGGACCTCGGTGACGGCGCGCTCCGCCAGCGTGCGGCCCTGCGGGGTGCACCGCAGACGCTTGACCCGGGCGTCGGCCGGGTCGTCGCTGCGGCGCAGGAGCCCGCGCTGCTCGAGGGCTCGCACGACCTGGGACGTCATCATGGCGTCGGTGCCCGCGTGGTCGGCGAGCTCGCGCTGGCTCGGCGGGCCGACCCGGTTGGTGAGCCACGCGGTGCCCGCGAGCAGGACGAACTGCACGTGGGTGAGCTCCAGCGGTCGGAGCGCGTCGGCCACCTCCCGCTGCCAGCGCAGCGTGGCGTGCCACAGCAGGAAGCCGGGTCGGTCCCACGCCGTCCGTTCGGGGAACCCGGTGGACCCGTCGTCGCCGGGCGACGCCGGCGTGGCGGTCACGGGGGACTGGTCCATCGGCCGAGAGTCTCCCACCCGATCGGGGGGGGTCGGGTCGGGTGGACGCGATCGCTCGCCGGCGCACCGGAGCGTCGGCTCAGGCGCCCAGCAGCGCGGCAGCGGCGAGCGCCACCCTGAGCATGTCGGCCTGACCCTGCTGGTACGCCTCGATCGACTGGCCGCGGTAGGTCGCCTCGCCCGTGAGCAGGTTGCTGCCGGCACAGATGATCGAGCCGGCCTCCCAGCCCATCACACCGGCGATCGTGAACAGCGCGGAGGTCTCCATCTCGAACGCCAGGACGTTGCGCGCCGACCACGTGCCGATCAGCTCCTCGGTGCGCTCGCCCTCGTAGAAGCTGTCGGTCGAGCGCGTCAGGCC
>JAEXGP010000428.1 GCA_023450775.1 Actinomycetes bacterium
CCCGGGGGCCACGACCTCGGGGGCTGTTGACGACCAGGTCGATCTGGCCGCCGGCGATCAGCTCCACGCCGTCCACCGCGTCGTCGCCGGCCTCGGCGGCCGAGCCGTCGGGCTGCTGCAGCTTGGCCACCACGCGCTCGACGGCCACGCCGCCGTCGCGCAGCAGGGCCGCGGTCCCGCTCGTGGCCACGATGTCGAAGCCGAGCTCCTGGAAGCGCTGGGCGGCGCGCAGGCCGACCGGCTTGTCGCGGTCGGCGAGCGAGAAGAACACGGTGCCCGAGGTGGGCATGCGGTCCCCCGCTGCCAGCTGCGCCTTGGCGAACGCCATGCCGGCGCTCGCATCGATGCCCATGACCTCGCCGGTCGAGCGCATCTCCGGTCCGAGCACCGCGTCGACGTCGGGGAAGCGGTTGAACGGCAGGACCGCCTCCTTGACCGC
This sequence comes from Actinomycetes bacterium, assembly GCA_023450775.1. GTDB lineage: Bacteria > Actinomycetota > Acidimicrobiia > Acidimicrobiales > Microtrichaceae > Dermatobacter. The sequence goes on from JAEXGP010000428.1 coordinate 440, forward strand.
CACGTGGTCGCCGTCGACTTTGGGGACCAGCAGGCCCTCCTCGCGCAGCTCGGCCAGCGTGGCGCCGCACATGACGCGGGCGGCCACCTTCACGAGCGGCACGCCGGTCGCCTTGGCCACGAACGGCACGGTGCGCGACGCCCGGGGATTGGCCTCGATCACGAAGACCTGGCCGCTGCCGGGGTCCGCCGTCGAGCGCTTGACCGCGAACTGGACGTTGATGAGGCCGCGCACGTCGAGCGCCTCGGCGATCGCCCGGACCGAGTCCTCGAGCACGGCGACCGTGGCGTCCGACAGCCCGATCGGCGGGATGACGCAGGCCGAGTCGCCGGAGTGGACCCCGGCCTCCTCGACGTGCTCCATGATCCCGCCGATGATGACCTCGCCGGTGTGGTCGCGGATGGCGTCCACGTCGACCTCGGTGGCGTCCTCCAGGAAGCGGTCGATCAGCACCGGGCGCTCGGCGGAGAGCCCGCCCTCCCGGCCGAGCGACCCCGACTCGGCGATCGCGGACCACGCCCGGGCCAGGTCCTCGTCGTCGTAGACGATCTCCATGGCCCGGCCGCCGAGCACGTAGCTGGGACGGACGAGCGCCGGGTAGCCGATGCGCTCGACGATCTCCCGGGCGCCGTCCAGGGTGGTGGCGGTGCCGCCCGCGGGCTGCGGGATCTCGAGCCGGGCGCACAGCGAGCCCCAGAGGTCGCGGTCCTCGGCGGCGTCGATGCTGGCCGGGGCCGTGCCGAGCACGAGCTCCGGCGGGAGCACGTTGGCCAGCTTGAGGGGCGTCTGGCCGCCCAGGCTGACGATCACGCCCTTGAGCGAGCCGCCGCCCTGCTCGGCGGAGCGGCGCTCGGCGTCGATCACGTTGAGCACGCCCTCGGCGCTGAGCGGCTCGAAGTACAGGCGGTCCGACGTGTCGTAATCGGTCGACACGGTCTCCGGGTTGCAGTTGACCATCACGGTCTCGTAGCCGGCGTCCGCGAGCGCGAAGCAGGCGTGGACGCAGCAGTAGTCGAACTCGATGCCCTGGCCGATGCGGTTGGGCCCGGACCCGAGGATGATCACCTTGTCCCGGCTCGACGGGGCGACCTCGCTGTCGTCCTCGTAGGTGCCGTAGTGGTACGGCGTCGTGGCCTCGAACTCGGCGCCGCACGTGTCGACGGTCTTGTAGGTGACCTCGACGCCGGCCTCGATGCGAGCCGCGCGCACCGCCGTCTCGTCGATCCCCCACAGGTAGGCGAGCTGCGAGTCGCCGAAGCCCAGGCGCTTGGCCCGCCGCCAGTCGCGGCGCGTCATCGCGTCGAGCGCCTCGGTGCCCTTGCCCATCGTCTCGAGGTGCTGGCGCTCCTCGATGATCGACAGCATCTGGTCCAAGAACCACGGGTCGATGCGCGTGGCGGCGGCGACCTCCTCGACCGAGATGCCGCGGCGCAGCAGCGACTCGACGCCCAGGATCCGGTCGGGCGTGCCGACGGCCACGCGGGCGAGCAGCTCGGCGGTCGTGACGTCGTCGAACTCCTTCTCGCCGGGGTCCTGGTTGAGTCCGCCCCGGCCCTGCTCCAGCGACCGCATGGCCTTCTGGAGCGACTCGGGGAACGTGCGGCCGAGGGCCATGACCTCGCCCACGGACTGCATCTGGGTGCCCAGGCGGGCTTCGGCCCCGGGCAGCTTCTCGAACGCCCACCGCGGCACCTTGGTGACCACGTAGTCGATCGTCGGCTCGAAGCTCGCGGGTGTCTTGCGGGTGATGTCGTTGGGGATCTCGTCGAGCGTGTAGCCCACGGCGAGCTTGGCCGCGATCTTGGCGATCGGGAACCCGGTCGCCTTGGACGCCAGGGCCGAGGACCGGCTCACCCGGGGGTTCATCTCGATGACGACCTGGTCGCCGGTCGTCGGGTCGACGGCGAACTGGACGTTCGAGCCGCCGGTCTCCACCCCGACGCGACGGATGCACGCGAACGCGGCGTCGCGCATGCGCTGGTACTCCACGTCGGTGAGCGTCTGCGCCGGCGCGACCGTGATCGAGTCACCCGTGTGGACGCCCATCGGGTCGAAGTTCTCGATCGAGCAGATGACCACGCAGTTGTCGGCACGGTCGCGCATGACCTCGAGCTCGAACTCCTTCCAGCCCGCGATCGACCGCTCGATCAGGATCTCGGAGATCGGGCTCGCCTCCAGGCCCAGCGACGCGAGCCGCTCGAACTCCTCGGCGGTCGACGCGATGCCCGTGCCCTTGCCGCCCAGGATGTAGGCGGGGCGGATGACCACCGGCAGGCCCAGCTCACCGGCGACGGCGCGGGCCTCGTCCATGGTGTGGGCGATGCCCGACGCCGGGACCTGCAGCCCGATCTCGAGCATGGCGGACTTGAACCGGTCGCGGTCCTCGGCGGTGGCGATCGCCTCGGCCTTGGCGCCGATGAGCTCGATGCCCCGCCGCTCCAGCGCACCCGACTCCGACAGCTCCATGGCCAGGTTGAGCGCGGTCTGGCCGCCGAGCGTGGGCAGCACGGCGTCGGGCTGCTCCACGTCGAGGATCCGCTCGAGCACCTCGGCGACCAGCGGCTCCACGTAGGTGGCGTCCGCGAAGTCCGGATCGGTCATGATCGTCGCCGGGTTGGAGTTGGCGAGGATCACCCGGTAGCCCTCTTCGCGGAGCACGCGGCAGGCCTGCGTGCCCGAGTAGTCGAACTCGCAGGCCTGGCCGATCACGATCGGGCCGGAGCCGATGATCAGGATCGACTCCAGGTCGTCACGACGGGGCATGGCGGGTTCCTCGCTGCATCTTCTCGGGGGGCTGGGGGTGGGTGGCGCCGGGTGACGCCTGGCGGCGCGCCGCGCTCGGCCGGCGGGTCGCGGGGGTGGCCGCGCCGGCGGGCGCGGTGTGCGACGCTGGTGCGGTGAAGTTCGGCTTCGAGCAGCGATGGACCGCAACGGTCGACGACATCATGGCCACGTACCTGGACGAGCGGTTCTGGAACGGCCTCGACGGGTTCTCCAAGATGGCGCCGCCCGAGCTGCTGGACCTGGACCGCGACGACGCCAAGGGAACGGCGCTCGTGCGGCTGCGGTACAAGGTCGACGCCGACCTGCCGGCCCAGGCGGCCCGGTTCATCGACCCGAACGACGTGGCCTGGGTGCAGGAGACCGAGTGGGACCTCTCGGCGCGCACCGCGGCCGTGCGGTTCCTCCCGGTGCAGGCGGCGAGCCTCATCCGGGCCACCGCGGACATCGTGGTGAAGACCGACGGCGACGACACCGTCCGGGAGCTGCGCGGCGAGTTCAAGGTCCGCATCCCGCTGATGGGCTCCAAGGTGGAGAAGGCGGTCGTCGGCGACATCGGCACGAACCTGGACGAGGAGGCGGACGCGGTCGCCCGCTTCCTGGGCCTGAGCGACTGATCGGGCCTGCCCGACCGGCTGGCCGTGCCCGACCGGCGGGGCCTGTCCCGCTGGGGGGTGGTTGCGTCCGTCATCCGCGGTGCTCGTCGATCAGGTCGGCGAAGCGCTCGAACAGGTAGTGGCTGTCGTGGGGTCCCGGGCCGGCCTCGGGGTGGTACTGGATCCCGAACGCCGGCACGTCCAGGCAGCGGAACCCCTCGAGCGTGCCGTCGTTGAGGTTCACGTGGGTCACCTCGATGCGGTCGACGGCGTCGACGTCCACCACGTAGTTGTGGTTCTGGCTCGTGATCTCGACGCGCCCGGTCGCCAGGTCGCGCACGGGGTGGTTGCCGCCGTGGTGGCCGAACGGGAGCTTGGTCGTGGTGCCGCCGAGCGCGGTGCCGAGCATCTGGTGACCCATGCAGATGCCGAAGATCGGCACCTTGCCGAGCAGCTCCCGGACCGTGTCGGGCACGGTCTCGACCGCGGCGGGATCGCCCGGGCCGTTCGACAGGAACACGCCGTCGGGCGACCGCTCCAGGATCTCCTCGGCGGACGTGTCGGCCGGGACCACGTCGACGGTGGCGATCTGGGCCAGGTTGCGGACGATCGTGGTCTTGATGCCCATGTCGATGGCCACCACCCGCCGGCCGGCCCGGCGCGCGTCCTCGCCCACGGCCTCGTAGGTCGTGACGCCGTCGCCGGTCACGGTGGCGACCAGGTCGATGCCGTCGGTACCGACCGCTCGCTCGGCGGCCGCCCGCAGGGTGGCCTCGTCCGCGGTGCCGAACACGCCAGGGATCGCGCCGTGGTCGCGCAGGTGCCGGGTCAGGCGGCGGGTGTCGACGCCGGCGATGCCCGGCACGCCGAAGCGCTGCAGGTACGAGTCCAGGTCGCCCTCGGCTCGGTGGTTGCTGTGACGGCGGGCCAGGTCGCGCACGACGACGCCGGAGCAGCGGGGCCGCAGCGACTCGTCGTCGGTGGCGTTGACCCCGTAGTTGCCGATGTGCGGGTACGTGAACGTGATGATCTGCCCCGCGTACGACGGGTCCGAGATCACCTCCTGGTAGCCCGACAGCACCGTGTTGAACACGAACTCGCCGGCGGTCACCCCGCCGTCCGGGCGGGCGCCGATGGCCTCGCCCTCGAACAGGGTCCCGTCGGCCAGGACGATCGCGGCCTCTTCGATGCTCACTGCTGGCACTCCCCGTCTGGTTCCGTCGTGGTGGTCGTCGTGGCGGTGGTCGTCGAGGCGGTCATCGCTGCAGCTCCCCGTCGACCACGACCGCCTCGCCGCGGCACACGGTGTGGCGGACCTTGCCGCGCACCGACAGCCCCGCGTACGGGACGTTGCGGCTCCGGGACGCGCCGCCCGAGCCGTCGATCGTCCAGCGGTGCGCCGTGTCGATGACGGTCAGGTTGGCGGCGGCGCCGGCCTGGATCGGTCCCCCGTGGTCGGCCATCCCGGCGATCGCCGCCGGCTGCCACGAGAGGCGGGCGATCACGTCGGCGTCGGTGAGGCGCTGGCCGTCGTAGGCGCCCGCCGCACCGGGGACGCCGCCCCGCGACGGGTCCTCGGGGTCGGGCGCGGCCGGCTGGCCGTCGACCAGCCGGGTCAGGGCCAGGGCCAGGGCGAACTCGAGGCCGAGCATCCCGGGAGGCGCCTGGTCGAACGGGCGCTCCTTCTCCTCGGGGGCGTGCGGCGCGTGGTCGGTGGCGATCGCGTCGATCGTGCCGTCGGCCAGCCCGGCCGCCACCGCGTCCACGTCCGACGCGGACCGCAGCGGTGGGTGCACCTTGAACGTCGCGTCGTAGCCGGCACAGCAGGCGTCGGTGAGCGTGAAGTGGTGCGGTGCGGCCTCGGCCGTCACCGGCAGGCCCGCGGCCTTGGCCGCGGCGACCATGGCCACGGACCCGGCCGTCGACAGGTGCAGGAAGTGGACCTTGGCGCCGGTCAGGCGGGCCAGCGCGATGTCGCGCATGACCATCAGCTCCTCCGCCTCGGCGGGCTGGCCGGGAAGGCCCAGGCGGGAGGACCACTCCCCCTCGTGCATGCAGGTGCCCTCGCTGAGCGCGCTGACCTCGCAGTGCTGCGCCAGCGTCACCCCGAGGCCCGAGGCGTACTCGAGCGCCCGGCGCATGAGGCGGTCGTCCTGCACCCCCGTGCCGTCGTCGGTGAAGATCCGCACGCCGAGCGCCGCCATCTCGGCGATCGGGGCGAGCTGCTCGCCCGCCCGGTCGACGGTGATCGCACCCGAGGCGTGGACGTCGCACACCGCGGCCCGACCGAGGTCGAGCACCTCGCGGACGACCGCCGCGCAGTCCATGGTCGGCGTGGTGTTCGGCATGGCGAGCACGGCGGTGTAGCCGCCCAGCGCCGCGGCCCGCGACCCCGACTCGACGGTCTCGGCCTCCTCCTTGCCCGGCTCACGCAGGTGCGTGTGGAGGTCCACCAGGCCGGGCGTGACCAGGCAGCCGGAGGCGTCCAGGACCACGTCCGCGCTCAGGTCGTCGCCGACCGCGGCGATCCTCCCGTCGGACACCACCACGTCCGCGACGCGCTCGCCGGTGGCGTCGAGCACGCGGCCGCCCTTGATCACCACGTCGGCGCCGGGCCGGATCTCGGGGTCGGTCACTGCGGCGCTCCAGTCGTCGAGGGGGTGGTGGCGGGTTCCGCCGTGGCGTCGACGGCGGTCACGTCGACGGTCGCCCCGTCCAGCGGGGGCAGTGCGGCACGACCCGGGCCGAGCAGCAGGAACAGCACCGACATGCGCACCGCGACGCCGTTCGCCACCTGCTCGGTGATGACGGCCCCGGGACGGTCGGCGACCTCGGAGGCGATCTCGACGCCCCGGTTCATGGGCCCGGGGTGCATGATCAGCGCGTCGTCGCGCAGGCGGTCGGCCCGGGCGGACGTCAGCCCGAAGCACGAGGTGTACTCCCGCAGCGACGGGACGAGTGCCTCGGTCATGCGCTCACGCTGCATGCGCAGCAGGTAGCAGACGTCCAGGTCGGCGACGACCGAGTCCAGGTCGTGCGAGACCCGGACGTCCCAGGGCGCCACCGACGGCGGCAGCAGCGTGGGCGGCGCGACCAGCGTGACCTCGGCGCCGAGGCGGGTGAACGCCTCGATGTCGGACCGGGCCACCCGGGAGTGCTTGATGTCGCCGACGATGCCGATGTGCATGCCGTCGAGCGAGCCACGGTGGCTGCGGATCGTGTAGCTGTCGAGCAGCGCCTGGGTGGGGTGCTGGTGCCAGCCGTCGCCGGCGTTGATGACGACGGCGTCGGTCCACGCAGCGATCTGGGCCGGGACGCCCGACGACCGGTGCCGCACCACGACGGCGTCGATGCCCATGGCCTCGATCGTCTCGATCGTGTCGCGCACCGACTCGCCCTTGTTCACCGACGACGACGACACCGCGAAGCTCATGGTGTCGGCGGACAGGCGCTTGGCGGCCGTGTCGAAGCTCAGCCGCGTGCGGGTGGAGTCCTCGTAGAAGAGCGACACGACCGTGCGGCCGCGCAGGGCCGGCACCTTGGGGATCGCCCGGGCGCTGACCTCGACCATCGAGTCGGTGACGTCCAGGACCTCCTCGATGTCGGCCCGGGTCAGGTCCGCGATGGAGAGCAGGTGACCGTCCATCCCCGTCACGACTCCCCCGAGCTCGAACCGCTCATGCCGCTCACGGCGCTCATGCCGCTCACGGCGCTCATGCCGCTCATGCCGCTCATGGCTTCTGGATCTCGCCGAGCTCGACGCCGACCATGGTCACGTCGACCAGCTCGTCGCGGCGGGTGGGCAGGTTCTTGCCGACGTAGTCGGGCCGGATCGGCAGCTCCCGGTGGCCGCGGTCGATCATGACCGCCAGCTGCACCGCCCGGGGCCGCCCGTAGGTGTTCATGGCCTCCAGCGCGGCCCGGATCGTGCGCCCGGTGAAGAGCACGTCGTCGACCAGGATCACCGTGCGGCCGTCCAGGTCGACCGGGATCTCGGTGACCTCCTCGGGCAGGACGGGGCGGATGCCGATGTCGTCGCGGTGGAGGGCGACGTCGAGCGTGCCGACCGGGACCGGCGGATCGTCCTCGCCGAGCTCCTCGATCTCACCGAGGGCGGCGGACAGCGCCTGGGCCAGGTCGACGCCCCCGGTCTGCAGGCCGATCACCACCAGGTCGTCGAGGCCGTGGTTGCGCTCGAGGATCTCGTGGGCCATGCGGCGGATCGCCCGGTGGATGTCCTCGGAGTCCATGACCCGGGTCCGGGCAACGAAAACGCCCCCGTAGGGGCGCGTCAGGCGTCGCTCGCGTTCTGCCACCGGCAGGTCCTTCCTGTCCGTAGAGGCCTCACGGGACCTCCTTCACGGTCAGGCCCGCACCGTAGCACGCGCCCGGAGCCCCTCTTCCCGCGATCCGCCGCAGGAATGTGCAGGCGGGCTCAGGTCGACGGGCGGAGCTCGGCGGCCGCGGCGGCCAGCAGGCCGTTCACGAAGCGCGACGAGTCGTCGGTGCCGTACCGGGTGGCCAGTTCGACCGCCTCGGACAGCACCACGCCGGTGGGGACGTCGGGCCGGTGCGCCAGCTCGTAGCAGGCGACGCGCAGCACCTCGAGATCGAGCGACGGCATCCGCTCGATCGTCCAGCCCCGGGCCAGGCGACCGATGACCTCGTCCAGCTCGGCGCGGTGCTGCTCGACGCCCCGGACCAGGTCGATGGCGTACGCGTCGGGCGCGGCGACCTGGTCGGCCACGGTCTCGCCGCCCGGGCGCGCCTTCATGCGGCTCTCGTAGAGCAGGTGCACGGCGCGCTCGCGCGCCTCGCTGCGACCGCCGGCCACCTGCGGCACGGTCGGGGGCAGCACGATCTCGTCGACCACCTCGACGTCGTCGCCGTCGAGGTGCTGCGCCAGCTCGTCCGGCAAGCGAGCGGCGCCGTCGCCGTCGCCCTGGTCGCTCACGCCCGGGAGATGAAGTCGCCGGTGCGGGTGTCGACCTTGATGCGCTCGCCCGGCTCGATGAACAGCGGCACCTGGACGACCAGGCCGGTCTCGAGGGTGGCCGGCTTCTTGGCACCCGACACCCGGTCGCCCTGCACGCCGGGCTCGGTCTCGGCGACGTTCAGCTCGACCGACGCCGGGACCTCGACGCCGACGATCTCCGAGCCGTACATCATGAGCAGCGCGGTCGAGGAGTCGACGAGGAAGTTCGACACGTCGCCCAGGGTGGCCGACGGCACGTTCAGCTGGTCGTACGTGGAGTTGTCCATGAAGACGTAGTCGTCGCCGTCGCGGTAGAGCAGCTGCATCTCGCGCTTGTCGATGATCGCCCGCTCCATGCGCTCGCCGGCGCGGAACGTGCGCTCGACGACGGCGCCGTTGCGCACGTTCTTGAGCGTGGTGCGCACGAAGGCGCCGCCCTTGCCGGGCTTCACGTGCTGGAACTCGACGAGGGAGAACAGCCCGTCGTCGAGGTCGAGGGTCATCCCGTTCTTGAAGTCCGCGGTGGCGATCTGGGGCATGGCGTCGGCCTGTCTGTTCGGCCCGGCGGCGGCACCGGGGGGCGGCCGCGCTCAGGCGAGGATGGGATCCTTGGGGGCCAGCGTGAGGCGGTCGCAACCGCCCTCCACCACGAGGACCGTGTCCTCGATGCGGACGCCGCCGAGTCCGGTGAGGTACACCCCGGGCTCCACGGTCACCACCTGGCCGGCGTCCAAGGTAGCAGCGGAGCGGACCGACACCCTGGGCTCCTCGTGGATGTGCAACCCCACGCCGTGGCCGGTGGAGTGCAGGAACGCCTCGCCCCACCCGGCGTCGTCGATGACCTCGCGGCAGGCCCGGTCGACCTCGGCCGCCTCGACCCCGGCGGCGACCGCCCGGACGCCCGCGTCCTGGGACGCCAGCACGACGTCGAGCATGCGGGCGCGCTCCTCCCCCACGTCGCCGACGGCCACCGTGCGGGTCATGTCGGAGTGGTAGCCGTCGACCAGGGCGCCGAAGTCGATGACGACCAGGTCGCCCTCGACGATCGTCCGCTCCGACGGCGTGTGGTGCGGCTTGGCGCCGTTCGGCCCGGACGCCACGATCGTCTCGAAGCTCACGTCCGCCGCGCCGAGGGACCGCATGGTGGCGTCGAGCTCGGCGGCGAACTCCGCCTCGGTGGGCCGCTCCGACAGGCGGTGACGGACCTTCTCGAGCGCGGCGTCGGCGATGGCGCACGCGGCGCGGATGCGGGCCACCTCGCCGTCGTCCTTGACCAGCCGCAGCTCCTCGACCAGTCCGCTGGTGGCGACCAGCTCCCCGTCGGCGAACAGCTCGCCGGCCCACCGGCGCTGCTGGGTCCAGGTGACGTCGTCGGCCTCCAGGCCCAGGCGGGCGAGCCCGGCGTCGGTCGCGGCCATGGCGATCGCGGCGTCGGGAGCGGCGCCGACGATGCGGATGTCGGCCTCCACCCCGACGGCGGCGAGCTCCTCGGCGCTGCGGTCGCGGTAGCGGCCGTCGGTCACGAAGACGGTCCGGTCGGGCGTCACCAGGAGCAGGGCGGCCGACCCGGTGAAGCCGGTCAGGTAGCGGATGTTGGTCAGCTCGGACACGACGACGCCGTCGCATCCCGCGCCGTCGAGCAGGCCGCGCAGGCGGGGCAGCCGGGACGCCACGTCCATGGGCGGCAGCTGGTCGGGCGGCGGGGCCAGTTCGGGCGACTCGGTGACGGTCATCCCGCCAGCCTACGACCGTCCTCCGCCCGCTTCGTTCCCGTCTCGGCACCCGAACAGGTGCCGGTGTGGGAACAGAGCCGGTGTGGTCCCCTCAGGCGTCGGGGTCGAGCAGACCGACGACGGCGTCGACCGCCAGCCGGTAGCCCAGGCCGCCGGCGCCCTGGATCACCACGTCGGCCACGGGCGACACCACCGAGGTGTGGCGCCACGGCTCGCGGGCGAGCGGGTTGGAGATGTGCAGCTCCACGACCGGGCCCTCGAACGAGGCGAGCGCGTCGTGCAGTCCCCAGCCGTAGTGAGTGATGGCGCCGGCGTTCACGACGATGGCGGCGTGGCGGCCCCGGGCATCGTGCACGGCGTCCACGAGCGCGCCCTCGGCGTTGGACTGCAGGTGCTCGAGCGACAGGCCGGCTGCGGCCGCCCGCTCGGTGGCGGCGGCCACGTGGTCGTCCAGGGTGGCGGTGCCGTACACCTGCGGTTCGCGCTCGCCGAGCAGGTTCAGGTTCGGTCCCGACAGGAGCAGGATCGAGGTCATCGCGCCCTCCGCGCGCCGGGGGTGCTCATCGCACCCGCTCCAGGACCGTCCGGACGAGACCGGGGTCGATGCCGTCGACGACCTCCACGCCGTGGGGCCCGTCGAGCACGAACGTCAACCCGTCGCCCAGCACCTTCTTGTCGCGGCCCATGACCTCGACGAGCTCCTCGGTGCTGAGCTCGGGCGGCACGTCGATCGGCAGGTCGTAGCCGGCGACCACGCGCCGGTGCTCGTCCACGGCGGCGTCGTCGATCCGACCCATCTCCCGGGCCAGCTCCGCGGCGAACACCAGCCCGATGGCCACGGCCTCGCCGTGGCGCAGGTCGTGGTCGCCCACGGTCTCGATCGCGTGGGCGAGGGTGTGGCCGTAGTTGAGCAGGGCGCGCCGACCGCCCTCCCGCTCGTCCGACGCGACCACCTCGGCCTTGATGCGGACGCAGGCCGCCACGCGCTGGGGCAGCGGGAGCTCGTCCAGTCGGCCGCCACCGAGCCAGTGGTACTTGGCGAGCTCGCCCAGCCCGCAGCGCCACTCCCGAGGCGGCAGCGTGCGGAGGGTCGAGGTGTCGCAGACGACGCCCAGCGGCTGCCAGTAGGCGCCGACCAGGTTCTTGCCCTCGGGCAGGTTGACGCCCGTCTTGCCGCCGATCGCGGCGTCGATCTGGCCGAGCAGCGTGGTCGGCACGTGCACGACCGGGATGCCGCGGTGGTAGACGGCGGCGGCGAACCCGGCCACGTCGGTGACCATGCCCCCGCCGACCCCGACCACGCAGTCCGCCCGGGTCAGCCCCCACGACGCGAAGCCCGAGCAGAGCTCCTGGATGGTGGACAGGTCCTTGGCCGTCTCGCCGTCGCCGATGTGGAACACGCGGTGCTCACGGCCCGGGTCCAGCGCCACCGGGATGCCGGGCTGCGTCACGACCGCGACTCGCCGGGCCCGCCCGGGGATCAGGGACGGCAGCTCGGCGATCGCCCCGGCGCCGATCACGACCGGGTAGTCCCGGCCGTCTGCGAGCGGCACCGTGACGCGGAGGAGCTCGCCGGGGTCGTCGACCGCGTCGGAGCGGCCCCCCACCTGGTCGTCCGGGCTCACGATCCGTCGCCTCCGTCCCGCAGCTCCGCCTCGATGGCGTCGGCGACCTGCTGCGGGCGGAGTCCGGTGGCGTCGACCACGAGATCGGCGACCTCGCGGTACAGAGGTTCCCGCTCCGCGGCCAGGCGTCGCAAGGTGGATTCGGGGTCGTCGGCCAGCAGCGGGCGTCGCTCGGTCGTGCGGGCGAGCCGGTCGACGAGCACGTCGACGTCGGTCCGCAGCCACACGACGCGGGCGCTGCGTCCCAGCAGCTCACGGTTGCCGGGGGCCAGCACGACCCCGCCGCCGGTGGCGACGACGGCGTCGGGGCCGTCGAGCACCTCGGCCAGCAGCTCCGACTCGAGCGAGCGGAACTCTGGCTCTCCCCGGGTGGCGAACACCTCGGCGACCGACGTGCCGCAGCGCTCCTCGACCATGCGGTCGACGTCCGCCGGGACGCAGCCCAGCTGGCGGGCGAGCAGCGGCGCCACCGTGCTCTTGCCGGTCCCCGACAGGCCCACCAGCGCGACGTGCCGGTGGGAGCCGGCGCGACCGAGCACGCCGCTCAGACCACGACGACGGGCAGGTCCCCGACGAGCTGCGCGATGGCGCCGCGGAGCGGGATCGTCGGGCAGTCCCGGGCCTCGAGGAGCACCGTCACGTCCTGGTCGCACTCGAGGACGAGGGCCGTGGCGTCCCGGTGCACCTTGGTGTTCATGCGGAACCGGGCCTCGTCCGCGTTCTGGGCCTCGATGGTCTTCACCACGTCCCACGGCACCTTGAACGCCAGCCCGTTGGGACCGGCCACCTCGACCGCCTGACGGGTCAGGGTGGCGGTGCACTTCTTGCGCTTCTTGTTCTGGCCGGGGTAGCCGCCCAGGTAGGTCACGTCCTCGAGCACGAGCGCCGCGGTGCCGGGCCCGAGCTCGCCGATCGGAGCTGACGGGGCGTCGTCCGCGGGCGGCGGGCCGGCGTCC
>JAEXGP010000047.1 GCA_023450775.1 Actinomycetes bacterium
GCCCTCGGTGGTGGTCGCGTCCGCGGCCAACGGGCCGACGGACCTGTCCATCGAGTCCGACGGGGTGGAGCGCCGCTCCTCGGCCGCGGTGCTGCGGTCCCGTCCGCTCGACCTGGACGACCTCGCCCTCACCGGCGCCTGACCGGTCCCGCCCGACGAACTCGGGCACGAGCGACCACTGGTTCGTCCGTGGTGCCCGAGGTCGGTGCAGTCGCTCGGTCACCCACCGAACTCGGGCGTGAGCGACCAGTGAGTGGTCCGTGGTGCCCGAGGTCGGTGCGGACGCGCGGTGCACGTGGGGGCGCACGAACCCGGTTCGGGACGGCTGGGGCACCCCAGTAGCCTGCGGAGCATGTCCGACATCGCCATCAAGCTGCCCGACGGTTCCGAGCGCACCCTGGACGAGGGCGCGACCGGCACCGACCTGGCCGCCTCGATCGGCAAGCGGCTGGCCAAGGACGCGCTGGTCGTCGAGGTGAACGGCGAGCCCGTCGACCTCAACCACCGGCTGTACGACGGCGACGCCGTCCGCATCGTCACCGTCAAGGACGCCGGGGCGCTCGAGCACATCCGCCACTCCACGGCCCACGTGCTCGCCCAGGCCGTGCTCGAGCTCTGGCCCGGCGCCACGTTCGCAGGCGGCCCCGCCATCGAGGACGGCTTCTACTACGACTTCGAGCTGCCCGGCGGCGCCACGTTCTCCGACGAGGACCTCGAGCGCATCGAGGCGAAGATGCGCGAGATCATCGCGGCGGACCAGCCGTTCGAGCGCTTCGAGCTGCCGGTCGACGAGGCCCGCGAGCTCATGGCGGACCATCCCTACAAGCGCACGTTCATGGACCTCGCCGCCGCGGCGGCGTCGGGCGAGGGCGGCGCCGCCGACGACGCGGTCGTCGACGAGCTGGCCGCCGACGTCGTGGACGGCTCGACGATCAGCTTCTACCGGAACACGCCGGAGTTCGTGGACATGTGCCGGGGGCCGCACGTCCCGTCCACGGGCAAGCTCGGCCACTTCAAGCTCATGCGCGTCGCGGGGGCCTACTTCCGCGGCAGCGAGCAGAACCCCATGCTCCAGCGCATCTACGGCACGGCGTGGGCCACCGACGCGCAGCTCAAGGAGCACCTCCACCGGCTGGAGGAGGCGCAGAAGCGCGACCACCGCCGGCTCGGCGTCGAGCTCGACCTGTTCAGCTTCCCCGACGAGGTCGGCTCGGGCCTGGCGGTCTTCCACCCCAAGGGCGGCCTGATCCGGCGCCTCATGGAGGACTACTCGCGGGAGCGCCACGAGCAGGCCGGCTACGAGTTCGTGTACTCGCCGCACATCACCAAGGGCGAGCTGTTCCAGACGTCCGGGCACCTCGAGTGGTACGCGGACGGCATGTACCCGCCCATGGAGCTCGATCCGGGCGCCGGCGGGTCGGGCACCGAGTACTACCTCAAGCCCATGAACTGCCCGTTCCACATCCTCATCTACCGGAGCCGGACGCGGTCCTACCGCGACCTGCCCCTGCGGATGTTCGAGTTCGGGACGGTGTACCGCTACGAGAAGTCCGGCGTGGTCCACGGCCTCACGCGGGCCCGCGGCTTCGCGCAGGACGACGCCCACATCTTCACCACCAAGGAGGAGATGGGCAACGAGATCTCCTCGCTGCTCGACTTCGTGCTCGACCTGCTGCGCGACTACGGCCTCGACGACTTCTACCTGGAGCTGTCGACCAAGCCGGAGCACAAGGCGATCGGCTCCGACGAGGAGTGGGAAGAGGCCACCGAGGCGCTGCGCGTCGCGGCCGAGGGCAAGGACCTCGAGCTCGTGCTCGACCCCGGCGGCGGTGCGTTCTACGCGCCGAAGATCTCGGTCCAGGCCCGGGACGCCATCGGTCGCTCGTGGCAGATGTCGACGATCCAGGTCGACCTGATGCTCCCGCAGCGCTTCGACCTCAGCTACATCGGCGCGGACGGCGAGAAGCACCGCCCGGTCATGATCCACCGGGCGCTGTTCGGCTCGGTCGAGCGGTTCTTCGCCGTGCTGCTCGAGCACTACGCCGGCGCCTTCCCCGCGTGGCTCGCGCCGGTGCAGGCCAAGATCCTCCCGGTCGCCGACGCCCACGCGGAGTACGCCCACGAGGTGGCGGCCGAGCTGCGGGGCCACGGCTTCCGCACCGAGGTGATCGCCGCGGACGAGACGCTCGGCAACCGCATCCGGCGCGCCAAGGGCGAGAAGGTGCCCTACGTGCTGGTGGTCGGCGACGACGACGTGGCGCACCGGACCGTGGGCGTGAACCCCCGGGCCAAGGAGGGCGAGCGCGGCGAGGTCGAGCGGGACGTCACGCTCGGCTCGTTCGTGCAGCGGCTCGCGGCCGACGTGGCGTCCAAGAAGTAGCCGTGCCGCTCGAGCATCTCTGGGCGACCTGGCGGTCCGCGTACGTCGCCGGGGTGACCGACGGCCGCGACGCCGAGGGCGCGACCGAGGACCAGTCCGACGCCGGCGGCTCGCTGTTCGAGCGGATCCTCGCCGCGCCCGGCACCGACGAGGAGAAGCAGATCGTCCTGCGGACCGACCGGTGCTTCGTCATCCTCAACCGGTTCCCGTACACGTCGGGTCACCTCATGGTCCTGCCGCTGCGGGCGGTGCCCGACCTGGAGGACCTGGACCCCGACGAGTTCGCCGAGCTCTGGGCGCTGGTACGCGACTCGGTGGGCGCCCTCAAGGCGGGGCTGGGCTGCGATGCGGTCAACGTCGGCATCAACCTGGGTGTCGCAGCGGGGGGCTCGCAGGCCGACCACCTGCACGTGCACTGCGTGCCCAGGTGGATCGGCGACGCCAACTTCATGACGGTGGCGGGGGAGACCCGGGTCCTGCCGGTGTCCCTGGACGAGGCCCGCACCCGGCTTCGAGCCGCGTGGCCCTCGGGGCTACCGTCGTCGTCGTGACCCAGCCCGACGACGGAACCGCCGCCGACCGCGAGGCCCGATCGGGCGACGATCCGGTGACCCCGTCGCCCGCGGCCGAGGAGCTGCTCGACCAGGAGGGCGCGGCCCTGCGCGCCGCGCTCCACGACTCCACCCACGGCGAGTCCACCGACGACGAGTACACCGACGAGCTGCCCGAGGACCTCGACGTCTCGGAGTTCGTCGGCCCGTACACGTTCCCCAACAACAACCGCCGGCGGATCCCCGCCGCCATCTACCTGGTGCTCGGCGCGGCCTGCGTGATCCTGTTCGCCGTGAACGACACGGACAGCGCCCTCATCAACACCGGCACGCTGTGGGCCGGCGTCGGCCTGATCGCCTTCGGCGCCTACGGCATGGTGGCGGGCTGGACCCTCCAGGTCGAGGAGTCCGACGCGCTGGCCACGGCGTCGGGCAAGGTCGGCTTCGCGGTCGGTCACGCCTCGGCGCAGATGGCGTGGCGGGGGTGGCTCTCCCGGCCCACGTGGCGGATCCTCTGCTACTCGGCCGAGAACCCGCCCCGGCAGCGGGGGATCGTGCTGGTCGACGGCGTGTCGGGCGACGTCATCGAGTGGTTCGCCGAGGACAACCCCGAGGACTGGTCCCAGCTCGACGGCTCGCTCACCGCCTGACGGGCCTGCCAGGGGCGTCGGATGGCACCCCGGGGTGTCCTTCACTTTTCGGCGGTGCCGGGTTACGGTGGGTGCTAACTCCAGTTAGCACCCCAGGCCGCCGCCGGGACCGTCGCCGCCGTGACGGACCGACGCCGTCGGCCCCCGGCTCCCGGACCGACCGGGCGGGCGCGGTGCAGAGACGAGGCCGACTCCATGTTCGACGGGAACTTCCGCACCCAGGTCGACGCCGCCGTGAAACCCATCGGCCAGAGCATCAAGCGCCTGGGCATCACCGCCGACATGATCACCGCCGCCGGCATCGTGATGGCCGTCGCGGCGGCGGTCGCGATCGGCTGGGGCGCGCTCAGCCTGGGCCTGCTGTTCCTGGTCCTCACCGGCGTGCCGGACCTGATCGACGGCGCCGTCGCCAAGGCGTGGGGGACGTCGTCGCAGCGCGGCGCGTTCTTCGACTCGGTCTCGGATCGCCTGACCGACGGCCTGCTGTTCGGCGGCGTCGCCTGGTACCTGACCGCCTCCGACGGTCGCCCGTGGGTCGTGATCCTTCCCGTCGCCTGCTACGTGTCGGCGTCGCTCGTGTCCTACATCCGGGCCAAGGCCGACGCCCTCGGCCTGGACGGCAGCGGCGGCCTGGTCGAGCGGGCGGAGCGGTTCATCCTGCTCGGCGTCGGCCTGCTGTTCTCGCAGCTGCTGCTCGTGGTGCTCGGGGCGATCATCGTCCTGAACATGATCACGGCCGGCCAGCGCTTCGTGAAGGTGTGGAAGCAGGCCGCGGCGCCCGCCCCGGCGCTGTCGGACCGCCGCCGCTCCCGCGCCCGCCGCACCGGCCGCACCTCGGGTTCCCGCTGGGCCGAGCAGCGCGCGTCCCGCGCCGAGCGCCGTCCCCGCCGCTGACGCCCGACCGTCCCGGTTCCCCATGGAGCTGTCCGTCGGCGGACTCCGCCTCGCCTCGCGCCTGGTGCGCGTGGTCCCCACCCCGGTCGGGTCGGTCATGGCCCGGATGCTCGGCCGAGCGGCCGTGCCCCTGTCGGGCGACCAGCGCCTGATCGCCGAGCGCAACATGCGCCGCGCCCTCGGCCCCGACGCCACGGACGCGCAGATCCGCCGGGCGGTCCGCCAGGTCTTCGAGAGCTACGCCCGCTACTGGTTCGACACCCTGCGGCTGCCGGCGCTGTCGCCCGCGCAGGTGGCCGACGGGATCACGATCGAGGGGATCCACCACGTCCAGGAGGCGATCGACCGCGGCGTGGGTCCGATCCTGGCGCTGCCCCACGTGGGCGGCTGGGAGTGGGCGGGCCGCTACCTGGGAACCGAGTTCGGGTGGAAGGTCAGCGCCGTCGCCGAGAAGCTCGAGCCGCCCGAGCTGTACGAGTGGTTCCTGGAGCTGCGTGACGAGCTCGGCATGCGCATCATCCCGCTCGGCCCGTCCGCCGGGTCCGAGTCGGCGGCCGCCCTGGCCGACGGCGACGTGATGTGCCTGCTGTGCGACCGGGACCTGGCCGGCTCGGGGATCGAGGTCGAGTTCTTCGGCGAGCGCACGACGCTGCCCGGCGGGCCGGCGCTCATGGCGCTGCGCTCCGGGTCGCCGCTGCTGCCGACGGCGGTCTACTTCCGGGGCGGACGGTGCCACGGCGTGGTCGAGGCACCGCTCGACACCGAGCGGCGCGGCCGGCTGCGCGACGACGTCCAGCGTGTCACCCAGGACCTGGCGGACGCGCTCGAGCGCCTCATCCGGGTGGCGCCCGAGCAGTGGCACCTGCTGCAGCCGAACTGGCCGAGCGACCTGGCCGCCCTGGGCGTCGCGCCCGACGCGCCCGACTCGGACGACCAGGCCGCGTCGGGTCCGGCGAGCGACGCGACCTCCCACCGGTAGGGTGCCGCCCGTGCGCATCGGACTGGTCTGTCCCTACAGCCTGACCATGCCGGGAGGGGTCCAGGGCCAGGTGCTGGCGCTCGCCCGCTCCATGCGACGGCGGGGCTACGAGACCCGGGTCCTGGCGCCGTGCGACGGTCCGCCGCCCGAGCTGTTCGTCACGCCCCTCGGCAACAGCCTGCCGACCGCCTCGAACGGGTCGGTCGCGCCGGTCGCTCCCGACCCGGCTGCGCAGTTCCGCACGATCCGGGCGCTGTGGGACGAGGCGTTCGACGTCGTGCATCTCCACGAGCCGTTCGCCCCCGGCCCCACGCTCACGTCGCTGCTGCTCAAGCCGGCGCCGCTCGTCGGCACGTTCCACGCCGCGGGTTCCCAGCCCGCGTACAGCGCGCTGGCCCCCGCCGTGCGGTGGGGCGCCGGGCGGCTCGACGTGCGGATCGCCGTGTCCGACGACGCCCGGGACCTCGCCCAGGGCCACCTCGGCGGCGAGTACGAGCTGCTGTTCAACGGGATCGAGATCGAGCGGTTCGCCTCGGCGACGCCCTGGCCGACCGAGGGCCCGACGATCCTGTTCGTGGGGCGCCACGAGCCGCGCAAGGGCCTCGACGTGCTGCTCGAGTCGGTGGCGCACCTGCCGTCCGACGCGCGCATCTGGGTGGCCGGCACCGGCCCCGACACCGCGGCGCTGAAGGCCCGGTTCACCGACGAGCGGATCGAGTGGCTGGGCCGGATCGACGACGCCGAGCGCGACGCCCGGCTCGCCGGCGCGGACGTGTTCTGCGCCCCGTCGCTCGGGGGCGAGTCGTTCGGCGTGATCCTGCTGGAGGCCATGGCGGCCGGCACGCCGGTGGTCGCGAGCGAGATCCCCGGGTACGCCAAGGTCGCCACCGCCCCCGCGCCCGATGGGTCCGTGCCGGCCGACCCGGCAGCGGTGCTGGTGCCGCCCGGCGATGCCGCGGCGCTCGGCCGGGCGCTCACCCGGCTCCTGACCGATGCGGACGCCGCGGCCCGTCAGAGCGAGCTCGGCCGAGAGCGGGTCCGGCCGTACGACATGGAGCTGCTCGCGGAGCGCTACCTGGACCGCTACCGGCGGCTGCTCGGCGAGCCGGTCGCCTGACGCCGGTCGCCTGACGCCGGTCGCTGAGGTGCCCGGGCTGCGGCCGGCGGGGCGCCCACCGCTAGATTGGAGCGCCGTGTCCACCTCATCCACGCCCGCCGGGACCACGGCCGTTGCCCCCGACTTCGATCGGAAGGCCGACGCCGTCGTGCGGGCGCTGTCGCTGTTCGGGATCATGCCCGGCATGGTCGTGGCGGTGGTGCTGGCCATCCTCGTGAGCCCGCTCGTCGGCCTGGCGGCCGTGATCGTGGTCGCCGGGGCGTGGGCCGTCGCCGTCCACCTGCGGGTCCGGGGATCGCTCGACAGGGTGCTCGCCACCACCGGCGCCACCCGGATGCCGGCGGACGCCTCGCCCCGGTGGGCGAACGTGGTCGACGGCCTCAGCGTGACCAGCGGCGTCAACGACGCGGAGCTGTGGGTGCTCGACGGCGACGAGGCCAACGCCATGGCCGCCGCCTCGGCCGACCGCAGTGCGATCGTCGTCACGCGCGGACTGGTCGACTCGCTGTCGGTCGTCGAGCTCGAGGGCGTCGCGGCCAACCTGCTCGGCCGCATCAAGGACGGCTCCGCCCGCTACGGCACGGTCACGTTCGGTCTGCTCGGCGGCCTGCTCGGGTCGGTGGAGCCCGCCGCCCGCCTCGTCGCCGACGGTCTGGGGGAGCAGCGCGCCGTGCAGTCCGACCTGGTGGCCGTGGGCATGACCCGGTACCCGCCGGGGCTCGCCGCCGCGCTGGAGCACCTGGAGCGCATCGGCACCCACGTGCCGTCCGCCGTCCCGGCCGCCGCCCACCTGTGGCTGGCCTCGACGTCCACCGACGACGTGGGCGTGGACGCGGCGATCGCCGCCACGGCGCTGCAGCCGCTGGACTACCGCGCCGCGGTGCTGCACGAGCTCTGAGCGCTCCCGCCGCCCGAGCGACCCGCCAGAGCCTGAGAGATCGGTCACGTCCGACCGGACGGGCGCCGCACCGGGGCGCCGCGAGCGGCGACGGCGGATTCGCGCTTCGGGTCGCCCGGGGTGCGGTCGGTAGACTCCTGGCATGTCCCAGTCCGGCTCCTCCCCCCGAACCAGCGCCGACCACCAGACCGGTTCACAGCTCGTCAAGCGCGGCCTCGCCGAGATGCTGAAGGGCGGCGTCATCATGGACGTCGTCACCCCGGACCAGGCCAAGGTGGCCGAGGACGCCGGCGCCACCGCCGTGATGGCGCTCGAGCGCGTGCCCGCCGACATCCGCGTCGACGGCGGCGTCGCCCGCATGAGCGACCCGGCCATGATCGAGGGCATCCAGGCGGCGGTGACCATCCCGGTCATGGCCAAGGCGCGGATCGGCCACTTCGTCGAGGCGCAGATCCTGCAGTCGCTGGGCGTGGACTACGTGGACGAGTCCGAGGTGCTGACCCCGGCCGACGAGACCCACCACATCGACAAGTGGGCGTTCACCGTGCCGTTCGTGTGCGGCGCCACCAACCTGGGCGAGGCGCTGCGACGCATCTCCGAGGGCGCCTGCATGATCCGCTCCAAGGGCGAGGCCGGCACCGGCAACATCGTCGAGGCGGTCCGGCACCTCCGGTCGATCACCGGCGACATCCGCAAGCTCACCCAGGCGGACTCCGCCGAGCTGTTCGAGTGGGCCAAGCAGCTGAGGGCCCCGCTCCCGCTCGTGCAGGAGATCGCCGAGACCGGCACCCTGCCCGTGCCGCTGTTCTGCGCCGGCGGCATCGCCACGCCGGCCGACGCCGCGCTCGCCATGCAGCTCGGCGCCGAGGCCGTCTTCGTCGGCTCGGGCATCTTCAAGTCCGACGACCCGGCGCCGCGCGCCAAGGCGATCGTCGAGGCGACCACCCACTTCGAGGACGCGGACATCCTGGCCAAGGTCAGCCGCGGCCTGGGTGCGCCCATGACCGGCATCGGCATGGACGAGATCGAGGTCCAGTTCGCGGACCGCGGGTGGTGACGCCGGTCCGACCGGTGACGCCATGAAGGTCGGTGTCCTCGCCCTGCAGGGGGCGTTCGCGCTCCACGCCCGGGTGCTCGACGACCTCGGCGTCGCCACCACGCTGGTGCGACGACCGGAGCAGCTGGCCGACGTCGACCGCCTGGTCGTGCCGGGCGGCGAGTCCACGACCATGTCGATGCTGGCCGAGCGCGGCGGGCTGCTCGACCCGCTGCGCGACTACGTCGCCTCGGGGCGGCCGGTGTTCGGCACCTGCGCCGGCGCCATCCTGCTGAGCTCCGAGATCCTGGACGGTCGGGACGACCAGCACTGCCTCTCCGCACTCGACATCTCGGTGCGCCGCAACGGGTTCGGGCGCCAGATCGACAGCTTCGAGATCGACGTCGACGTGCCGGCGCTCGCCGACGCGGGCCTGGGCGACGACCCGTTCCACGCCGTGTGCATCCGTGCGCCGGTCATCGAGCGCGTGGGCCCCGACTGCGACGTGCTGGCGACCATCGACGGGAATCCCGCGCTGGTGCGCAGCGGCGCGATCATGGTGGCCATCTTCCATCCGGAGCTCGCCGGCGACCGCCGCCTGCACGAGCTCTTCGTCCGCTGAGGCGACGGCACGGCGCCGCCGTCCGGCGCACAGAACAGGAGCGGCATGTCCGGGCATTCCAAGTGGGCGACGATCAAGCACAAGAAGGGCGCCGCCGACGCCAAGCGGGGCAAGCTCTTCGCCAAGCTGATCCGCCAGGTCGAGGTGGCCGCCCGCAACGGCGGCGGCGACCCCGACATGAACCCCACGCTGCGGACCATGTTCCAGAAGGCCCGCGACGCGTCGGTGCCCCTCGACACCATCGAGCGTGCGATCAAGCGCGGCACCGGTGAGCTCGAGGGCGTCACGTACGAGGAGGTCACGTACGAGGGCTACGCGCCGCACGGCGTGGCGATCTACATCGAGGCCCTGACCGACAACCGCAACCGCACCGGTCCCGAGGTGCGCTCGATCTTCTCCAAGCAGGGCGGCTCGATCGCCGAGCCCGGCGCGGTGGCCTGGCAGTTCGAGCGCAAGGGCCTGGTGATGGTCCCGGGCTCGGTCGACGAGGACGAGCTCATGCTGGCCGCCATCGACGCCGGCGCGGACGACGTGTCCAACGACGGCGAGCACTGGCAGGTGACGTGCGAGGCGCAGCTGACCGCCGCGGTGCGCAGCGCCATCGAGGAGGCCGGCATCGCCGTCGACTCCTCCGACCTCACGATGCTGCCCACGTCGACGGTCGAGCTCGACTCCACGGAGGCGGCCAAGGCCGTGCTGCGACTGGTCGACGCGCTCGAGGACCACGACGACGTGCAGCACGTGTACGCCAACATGGACATCCCCGACGACGTCCTCGCGGCGATCGACGCGTGACCGGGGCCGAGGACGCGGACGGGGGCGTCCACGTCGGCCCCGACGTGCTGCGGGTCGGTGACCCCGCACCCGACTTCACCCTCGACGGCGTCGACGGCCGCACCGGCGAGCCGATCACGATCACGCTGTCCGAGCTGCGGGGGCGCCCGGTCGTGCTGGCCTTCTACCCGGCGGACGACTCGCCGGTGTGCACCGCCCAGCTGAACGAGTACACGCGCACGATCGGCGAGTTCGACGAGCTCGACGCGACGGTGCTGGCGGTGTCGCCGCAGTCGCCCGAGTCGCACCGGCTGTTCGCCGACGGACAGGGCGGCTTCGCGTTCCCGCTGCTGTCGGACCAGGACCTGGCGGTCGGTCGGGACTACGGCGTGGTGGGGCTGCTCGACCTGTACCGCCGCTCGACGTTCGTGATCGACGCGGCGGGGATCATCCGGTACGCGCACCGGTACCTGAACGCGGGCGCCGGCTACCGCACCACCCCCGACCTCGTCGAGGTCCTCTCCGGGATCTGACCCACCGGGCATATAGGGGTCGCGCCCGAACAAGGATTGTCCGATCTCGTCCACAGATGCGGCGCTCGGCCACGCATCAGGCCCAGGATCGCTCGATCTCGGCGAGCTTGCCCAGCACGACTCCGGCGCACCACTCGGGTTGCTGCTTGACCTGCTGCCACGTGAACCGGAGCGGCCACCATCCGGCGAGCACGAGCTGGTTCTGGCGCCACCGGTCGTCCTCGAACGGAGTCCGTCCGCCGTGGACGCCGAAGCCGTCGCCTTCCAGGAAGAGCCGGTGCTCCGGATACGCCAGGTCGAGCCGGAAGACCTGCCCCTCGGCACGAACCTCGTACTGGCGGACCGGTTCGGGCACTCCGTACCTGCGCAGCACGGCAAGCAGCGCGACTTCCAGCTCGCTCTCCGCCGGGGCCATCTCGGGGTCGATCGCCCTGAGGAGCTCGCCGATGGGGCCGGCGCCGTTGCGGCCGTGTGCCGAGATGCGGAGGTAGCAGCGCGAGATCTCGGCGATGGTCGTGAGGCCGCGGTGCAGTGCGCGGTGCACCGCGTTCTCGAGCTGCCTCTCGGTGACGGTGAGTCCGCAGTCGACGAGGGTCCTCGGGACCGACGTCACCGGAATGCCCCGAACCGTCGTCAGCTCCTCGTCGAGAAGGTCACGGCTCCGATGGGCGACGAGGTCGTCGAAGACGTGTCCTCGCTCGGCCCGCACGGTGACGTGCGGCAATCCCGTGAGTCGGTCGAGCAACTGATGCAGCTCCACCCCGGTGCGGTGTGAGATGGCGCCATTGGAACGCCATGCCGCCGAGAGGAGCTCCTGATCACGGGTCGCCGGGACGCCCGCCATGCGGAAGACCGTTGGCCCCAATCGCTCGATCCGACCTTGCTCGAGGCGGTACTTGAGCTGCCGTCGGCTGAGGCCGAGCGCGTCCGCGTCGGCGGTGCGGAACAGGCCGTGATGCTCCGCAGCGAACCGGGCCAATTGAACGTCGGGCGAACCCATGCCCGACAGGGA
Organism: Actinomycetes bacterium; assembly: GCA_023450775.1. Classification (GTDB taxonomy): domain Bacteria; phylum Actinomycetota; class Acidimicrobiia; order Acidimicrobiales; family Microtrichaceae; genus Dermatobacter. The sequence continues at coordinate 11,447 of JAEXGP010000047.1, forward strand.
CGCACAGGTCCCTCCCGATTGTCACCGGGGACCGGTCCCCCTTGACGCCCTGCCGGGGATCTGAGGGTGAATCCGGACAATCCTTGTGCGGGCGCGACCCCCATATGCCGGGAGGGGATATCCCGGAGGGGGGCTTACTGGGCGACGCCGAGGAGGCGGGCTCTCGTCACCGAGCGCACACCCCGGCTCAGGCTGAACGCCGCGATGAGCCAGGCGATCGCGCCCAGGATCCAGCCCGTGGCCGACGACCCGCCGAGCAGCGTTCCCGTCGACTGGCTGTACGCGATGCCGATCATCGGCAGCGTGATCAGCCCCGACGCCTGCTGCGCCGCGGCGGTCGAGCGCACCCGGGCCGACAGGCGCAGCACCAACGACAGCGTGAGCAGCAGGAACGGCGGGATGATCCAGAGCATCAGCACCCACCACTCGGGCGTGGGGAAGAACCAGCCGCCGACGTCAGGGCCGACCACCAGGTTCACCACCAGCGAGTACATGCCGAAGCCGACCAGCGTGGTGAGGTAGCCCGGCACGAAGCTGGCGAACAGCTTGCCCAGGTAGATCTCCTTCACCGAGGCGGGGGAGTGGGCCAGGAACTCGCCGGTCCCGCGCTCGCGCTCGCCGACCAGCGTCGCCGCGCCGACGGCGGTCGAGATCGTCAGCGGTACCACCACCGCCACCGGGGCGAAGAGGTACACCGCGAGCGCGAAGGCGGTGCGCCCCTGCGGGGACGTGCCCTGGATCTGTGCCTGGGCCTGGGCCGGCAGGATCTTGAGCGCCTGCGACGCCTGCTGCACGACGTTGATGTCGCCGATCCTCGTGATCGTCAGGAGCAGCACAGTCGGGATCACGAAGAAGAACAGCGAGCCGAGCGCCACCATCGGGATCCAGTAGTCCTTGGACTGGACGAGCTGGCGGAGGTCGGTGCGGGCCACGACCCACATCCGGTGACGGTCGAAGTCCTTGGCGGCGCGGGTGCGCTGGGAGTGGCGGGCGGAGCGCCGACGGCCCTCGGGCTCGCTCGCTCCGGTGAAGTCCACTGCGGTCATCGGTTCGCTCCGGTCATCGGTTCGGGCGCGGTCGGCGGTTCGGGCGTGGTCGGCGCCGCCGGGGCCGATGGGGCGCCCAGCTCGGGAAGGCGGCCGTGGCCGGTGGTCACGGGGGCGAGGCCGCGGTCACGGCGGACGACCGGCCCGCCGCTCTCGTCGATCCCGGCGTCGTCGCCGTTCACGCCGGCGATCCCCGTGGCGATGCCGGCCTCACGGCGGATCGTGAAGTAGAGGTCCTCGAGTGTCGGCACGTGCGGTTCGACCCGGGTCAGCCGGACGCCGTCGGCGATCAGCGAGGCGACCATGTCGGGCACCCGCCGGAGGTCATCGACCTCCAGGCGCACGCCCGACGGATCCCGCCGGTAGCCGGCGACGCCCGGGAAGGCGGCCGCCCGGTCGAGCAGCCGGGGGTCCTCGGCGTCCATCGTCACGATGGGGTGCGGCCAGTAGCGGCGGGTGAGCTCGTCGGGGGAACCCGAGATCAGGTCGGTCCCCGCCTCCATCATCACGATGTGGTCGGCCAGCCCCTCGGCCTCGGCCAGCAGGTGCGTGCACATCACGACCGTGTGGCCGTAGGCGGTCATCTCCCGGATCAGGTCGAGCACGGCGTAGGACGACTCGGGGTCCAGACCGGACGTCGGCTCGTCGTAGAGCAGCAGCTGCGGGTCGTGCAGGACCGAGCGGGCGAGCGCCAGGCGCGTCTTCATGCCGGTCGAGTAGCCGCCGACCATCTGGTCGAGCGCGTCCGAGATGCCGAAGCGGGCAGCCGCCTCCTCGATGCGGGGCGTCGCGTCCTTGCCCAGCCCGTAGAGCTCGGCCGAGTAGGCCAGGTTGTCCCGCCCGGAGAGGCGGTCGTAGAGCGCGGGCTTGGCCGACACCACGCCGCAGCGTGGCCGGACCAGGTGCCCGTCGTCGTCGGGGTCGAGACCGAACGTCCAAACCGTCCCCCACATGGGGGCGAGGGCGCCGGTGATCGCCCGGATGGCGGTCGTCTTGCCGGCGCCGTTCGGGCCGAGCAGGACGGTGATCCGGCCGTCGGGCACCTCGAAGCTCAGGTCCTTGAGCGCGTCGTTGGTCCCGAAGCGGTGGCCGACGCCCTGGAGTCGGACGAGCGGCTCGGGCTCCGACGGCTCGGCGGCAGTGGGCACAGACTGCGGCACGGCAGCCCCCTCGGGCACGACCGGTGCCACATCGCCGTCCGACGCCGCGGGCACGACGCGCAGCGGTGCCGGAACCGGTCCCAGGTACGGCGGCGGGAGCAGGTGCGGGGCCGACGGTGCGGTGCGCGTCTCGTCGGCGGGAGGTCGGGGGGACTCCATCCCTGCCCTTATCGGCCCCTCCGCCAGGATCTGTAGGTCCGTCGGCCCGCCAGCTGAGGGATCTGTGGGTGGAACGGGACGATCCTTGTCCGGGCGCGACCCCCATATCCCCGGGAGGGGTGGTCCACCGCGGGGGGTGGGGGCGTCGCTACGATCGAACCTGTGTTCGTCCTCGGCGTGGACCCCGGCTTGTCGCGGTGCGGCTACTGCGTGCTCCGCGTCGACGGCGGCGCGCCCCGCGCCGCCGCTCTCGGCGTGCTGCGCACCGACGCCGCGCTCGACGTCCCGCGCCGCCTGGCCGAGCTGCGCGACGACTTCCGTGCCCTCATGGACGAGTTCGCCCCGACCGCCGTGGCGGTCGAGCGGGTGCTCTTCCAGGTCAACGTGCGCACGGCCATGGGCGTGGGTCAGGCCTCCGGGGTGCTGATGGCCGAGGCCGCCTCCCGCGGCATGGAGGTCGCCGAGTACTCCTC
>JAEXGP010000067.1 GCA_023450775.1 Actinomycetes bacterium
GTCGTGGACCGCCCCCAGCCATCTCGGCAGGTCCCGCTCGGAGCCCATGGCGAACGCGGTGCGGCTCACACCGGCCAGGAGCGACAGCAGCACGCCGACCGTCGCCACGGCCGCACCGACGCGCACCACCGGCGCCGCCCACGTCCACGGCCCGGCATCGGCCACGGCCTCGAGCGGCGCCGCGCTGGCGGCCAGCACCGCGGGTCCCACCGCCGTCAGCGCCACGACAGCGACCACTGCGTACACGGTGAACGCGATCCCCAGCGCGATCGGCACGGCCCTCGGGATCGTGCGGGTGGGGTCGCGGACCTCCTCGCCCAGCGTGGCGATCCGGGCGTAGCCGGCGAACGCGAAGAACAACAGGCCGGCCGCCTGCAGGACCCCGGACCAGCCGCCGTGCGCCGGACCCAGCTCGCGTGGCGACGTACCCGCCTCCCAGCCGGCCGTCACGGCAACTGCGAGGGACAGGAGCACCAGAGCCAGGATCACCCCGGAGGCGATCGCCGTCGTGCGCACCCCTGCCACGTTCACGACCGTCATCACCACGACCACGGCGATCGCGACGGGCCGGGCGTGGTCGGGCACCACGTAGGAGCCGAACGTGAGCGCCATCGCGGCGCAGCTCGCGGTCTTGCCGACCACGAACCCCCAGCCCGCCATGAAGCCCCACACGTGACCGAGCCGCTCCCGGCCGTAGACGTAGGTCCCGCCCGACTCGGGGTAGCGAGCTGCCAGCTGCGCGGAGGAGGTGGCGTTGCAGTAGGCGACGCCACCCGCCAGGGCGAGGCCGACGAGCAGGGCGCTTCCCGCGGCCCCGGCGGCTGGGCCGATCGCCACGAACACGCCGGCACCGATCATCGCCGACAGACCGATGACCACGGCGTCGGCCGTGCCGAGACGACGGGACAGACGCGTGCGTGGTTGGTCGGTCCCGCTCGAGGACACGCGGCCTAGTCCGATGCGAACTGGAACAGCTCGACGAAGTTGCCGGACGGGTCCACCACCAGCACCTGCGAACCGCCCGGGCCCGTCACCACGTCGTTGCGGAACGTGCCGCCGGCGTCGCGTACACGGGCGACCTCGGCCTCGATGTCGTCCACGACCAGGTGGATCCGGTTCCAGCCGCCGGGACCGGGCACGGCTCCGTCGGCCATGGGTCGGCCCGCCGAGCTGGCGGGGCCGCTGAGCAGCAGGCGCAGGTTGCCGCGCCGCACGTCGGCGAACGCCGGCGAGAAGTCGCTGAACACCTCGAAGCCGAACATCGAGGTGTAGAAGTCGATCGACGCCGAGACGTCGTCGACCAGGTACCGCACGCTCACGGTTCCGTCGTCCATGGACCCTCCTCCGGGTCGGTCCCGATCGAGGCGATCAGGAATCGGATGCGGCGCTCGAGCTCGTCGACGGTGCGCTCGAACGCCGGATAGCTCTCATCGGCGTCGCCCTCGAGCGACGGGTCGGGCACGCTCCAGTGGATGCGGCGGTGCTCGCCGGGCCACTCGGGACAGATCTCGCGCACGCGGTCGCACAGGGTGACGACCGCGTCGAAGTGCTGGTCGACGAACTCGTCCAGGTGCTTGGGGGTGACGCCGGCGGCGTCGATGCCCCGGGCGGCCAGCACGCGCACCGTGTTCGGGTGCACCGCCTTGGGTGCACTGCCGGCGCTGACGGCGTGGAACGATCCGCCGGTCATGTCCCGCAGCAGCGCCTCGGCCAGCTGGGACCGGGAGCTGTTCCCCGTGCAGAGGAACAGCACCGATCCCCCGCCGCTCGCCCTCGTCACCAGGTCGACGGGCGCCGAGCCCAACCCCGGGTGCAACGTGGCCCCGGCCGAGCGGAGCAGGTCGCCGCAGCGGTCCAGGTCGGCGGCGTAGTACGCGTCGCGGCCATCGGCGGTGCTGCGGCGCGACGTCACCAGGCCGGCCGAGCGCAGCTCGCGCAGGTGGTACGACACCAGGTTCTGGGGCCGGCCCGACAGCGCGGTGAGCTCGCGGACCAGGCGGTCGCTCTCAGCCAGCTCGGTCAGCAGCTGCCACCGGACCGGATGCGCTGCCAGGCGGAGGACGGCCGGCGGCGGCTCCGGACGGCGGGTGCGCCGAGTGGCGGTCGCGGAAGGCACGCGCGGCACCCTACGCCCGATCCTCTACTCCATCAATTGGATTTGATGTATTTGCCTCAGTCGTCGCCGAGGAGCTGCACGCCGGGTGGCCGCTCCGACGGGTCCCCGTCCAGGTACCGGAAGCCGTGGCCCGCGGCGACCAGCGGCAGGTCGAGCGCCGCGAGCAGTTCGGCATGACGGTCGGTGGCGAAGACGTAGTCGCCGGCCAGCACCGCAGCCGCACGGGCCGCGTCGCCTCGACCGATCACCTGGACGAGCGACTCTGCCGTCAGCGGCGGGCCGGACGGCGCTGCGTCCTCCTGGAGGTCGGCGAGCATCTCGTCGTCCAGGCCGAACAGCGCCACCGGGTCCGGAGCGGTGACCGAACCGCGCAACCCGCCCGCGTCCACGATCTCGACGTGCAGCAGGTCGTCGTCGAACACCGACGCGACCACGACGGTGCGATCGAGCGCCCCTGCCAGCAACGGCGCCGTGACCGCTTGGCCCTCGTCGTCCGCGGCGGCGAACACGACCACGTCCTCGGCCGTCCCCGCCGCGAACGCCTCGCCCACGGCGACGCCACGGACGTCCTCGATCGACGCGCCGAGCACGGTGACGTTGGTGTAGAAGCTGCCCACGGCATCCCCTCCCGTTCCTCTGGTCCCAGTCTGCCGGGAGCTCCGGGAGATGCGACCCGCCGGCGACGGGTCGTGACCGGCTCAGCCGCCGCCGAGCTCCCGCCGCATGCACAGGAGCGGGAAGAAGTCGTTGTGCCCGGGCGGGATGGTCGGGTCGTAGGACCACCCCTCCCGCTCGTAGAAGCGGCGGGCCCTGGCCTGCGCCTCGACCACCCGGAGCCGCACCTCGCTGACGCCGGCGCTGCGGCACGCACCGAGACCCCAGCTCAGCAGCGCGGCGCTGATGCCGCTCCCCCACGCCTCGGGTGCGACGTACAGCCGTTCCACCCACGTCCCGTCGTACGGCTCGGTCGGATCCGGCCCCACCTTCACGATGCCTGCCGGCGTGCCGTCCACCGTCCCCAGTCCGAACGCCGGACCGGCGAAGTCTGCGATGGCGGAGGCCCAGTCGTACGCCGCGCGGACCCGGTCGACCGGCTCCAGTCGATCGGGCTCGACCAGGCCGTCGTAGCCGGCGCGCCACGACCGCAGATACACGTCGCCGACGGTCCCGGCGTCGCCAGGCCCCACCGGCCGTACCTGCAACCGGTCCGACCCGCCGGTCGCGCTCACGTGGTCCCGGCAGCGGGCCGGTCAGGGGTCCGGTCGGACGACCGGTCGGGCGCGGCGCTCGCCAGCAACACGGCGGCCACCGCGACCATCGCGCCGAGCGACAGCACGTTGCCGGCCACGTCCACGCCCTCGTACATGTCGAGGTGGCGCAGGTGGTAGGCGAAGTGCAGCGCGGCGAACAGGAGCCAGCCCGCGGCCGTCGCCCGGACGAGCACGCTGGTCATGGCCACGACCGCGGCGCCCGTCACGACGGACAGGCCCAGGAAGAGGTTGCCGACGTCGCGCACCAGGTGCTCGTTGTACGGCCCGTCGACCGACACCCACGTGCGGCCGAGCCCGGGGAACGAGTCGTAGAACGACTGCGGGAAGAACGCCGCCCATACGCCGAGCATCAACCCCGACGCGAGGAGCACTGCGAGCAGCACCCGCACGAGCGTCCGGTGCTGCACTGGTCCATCGGTCATGTCGACCTCCCCCCTCGAGTTCTGTTGCCAGTGGCGCGATCAGGCGGCGGTGAACGGCAGCGACTCGTACCGCCGGACGTAGGGCCCAGGAGCGAAGCGGCCGGCCGCGGCGTCGACGCGGAAGTCGGGGAACCGGGCGAGCAGCCGTTCCAGCGCGATCCCACCGGCCAGCCGGGCGACCGCCGCACCCAGGCAGTGGTGCGCGCCGTAGCCGAAGCTCAGGATGCGCTCGGGCCGGCGCTCCACGTCCAGCTCCCCCGCCGTGGGGCCGAACTGCCGCTCGTCCCGGTTGGCCGAGCCGTAGAGCAGCAGGACCTTGGTGCCCTCGGGCACGACCACGCCGTGGAGCTCCACGTCCTGCGTGGTCGTGCGGCCCAGGTTCTGCACCGGCGAGGTGAGTCGCAGCAGCTCGTCGACCGCGGGTCGCACGAGCGAGGGGTCCGCCAGGAGCACGTCGCGCTGGTCGCGGCGCTCGGTCAAGAGCTCCAGCGAGCCGCCGAGCAACCCGGTGGTCGTGTCGTTGCCGCCGGCCACCATCGTGAACACGAAGCCGACGATCCACTGCGCGTCCACCGTGCCCGACTGCACCAGATCGGACACGACGTCCTCGCCCGGGTCGGTCCGGCGGCACTCGATCAGCTGACCGGCGTAGGTGAAGAGGTCGGCGAAGGCCCCGGCGGCCGAGCCCAGCTCCTCGGACGCGTTGGCCGCGACGATCGCGTCGGTCCAGCCGTCGAAGCGGCCGCGGTCCTCCTCGGGCACGCCCAGGAAGTGCGCCACCAGGTAGCTGGGCAGCGGCTTGAGCAGGCGCTCGACGACGTCGACCGTCGCGCCATCCGCCGTCGCCTCGTCGATCGCGACCAGTCGCTCGTCCACGAACTCGGTGATCGCCGGCTCCATCTCCTCGACCCGGCTCGGGGTCATCGGGCGCGACACGAGCCGGCGCATGGCGGTGTGCTCGGGCGGGTCGAGCATGACGATCGGCGCGGCCTGGCCCTCGAACATGGCCATGACGTCAGCGTCGGGCGTCAGACCCTGGGCCGAGCTGAACGTGGACGGGTCCCGGGCGGCGTCGAACACGTCGGCGAAGCGGGACAGCACGACGAACGGCCCCTTGTCGGGATGGTGAACCCAGTGCACGGGGTCGTGGTCCCGCAGCCAGCAGTAGTCGTCCCACGGATCCCGCCACGCCTCGCCGCCCCGCAGGCGGTAGCGGTGGCCTGACTGCACGTCGCTGGTCGTCACGGCATTCCCTCCTGCGCCAAGTGTTGCAGCAGACCGGGGCGGCCGGCTCAGCCGCTCAGGCGGAGGAGACGGCCGTAGCCGATCACCCGTCCCACGGCGACCAGGCCGGTCTCGCGCAGCAGCTCCGGGACGGTCGGGGCTGCGCCCGTGGGCGACACGGCCGCGTCCATGCCGAGCTCGCCCGCGATGCCCTTGAGGCGGGCCGAGTGGTAGCTGTCGGACACGAGGGTGACCCGGTCTGCGTCCTCCCGGGCGAGCACTCGCTCGGCGGCGCGCAGCGAGTCCCACGAGCTGTTGCCGTCGGTCACCACGAGCAGGTCCTCGGTCGGCACGCCCTTGCCGGCGAGGTAGCGGTAGCCGGCGTACGCCTCGGTGAAGCGGTCGCCGGCCTGCTTGCCGCCCGTGAGCACGATGCGGGGAGCGACCCCGTCGCGGTAGAGCTCGAGCGCGTGGTCCAGTCGCTCCTCGAGCACCGGCGACGGCGTGCCGTTGTACTGCGCCGCTCCCATCACCACGATGGCGTCGGACCGGCTGACGTCGTCCTGGCGGGACGCGGCCACCACCTGGATGAACGTGGCGACCAGGTAGAGCACCAGGACCACGAGCGCGGCCAGCGCGATGCGCAACACCCGACGACGGCGCACCGGTCGGTCGGCAGGCGCGGGATCGGCTCCGTCAGGTGCCGTCACCCAGGCGCTCCCGGGCCGAGCGCAGCCGCCGCAGCACCTCGTCGCGACCCAGGACCTCCATGGACTCGAACAGCGGCGGGCCCACGGAGCGGCCCGTGATCGCCACGCGGATCGGGGCCTGGAACTTCTTGCGGCTCGCCCCCACCTCCTCGCACAGCGCGAAGGTCCGCTCGTGCAGGAGAGCGGCCTCCCACGGCCAGTCCTGCGCGGCGTCGATGACGGCGTCGAGCCACGCCGGTGCGTCGGGCACCATGGCCTTGGTCCACGAGGCCTCGTCGATCTCGGGGTCCTCGAGGAACAGGAAGTCCACGTAGCCCGGGACCTCGGACAGGGTCTCGACACGGGTCTGCACCTCGGCCGCCATGCGTCCGAAGGTGCCCGCGTGGAAGCGGTCGGCCCACGGCTGGGCGTCGAAGTACGGCTGGGACCGTTCGGCGAACTCGGTCACCGGCAGCGCCCGGAGGTGCTCGCCGTTGACGAACCGCAGCTTCTTGGTATCGAAGAAGGCGGACGAGTCGTTCACGTCACGGATGTCGAACAGCGGCGGCAGCTCGCGCAGCGGATCGAGCCGGATCTCGGACCCGTCGGGCAGCCCCCAGCCGAGCAGCGCCAGGTAGTTGACCATCGCCTCGGGCAGGAAGCCGCGGTCGCGGTAGTCGAGCAGCGACACGTCGTCGCGGCGCTTCGACAGCTTCTTGCGCTGCTCGTTCACGATGAGCGGCATGTGGCCGAGCTCGAGCGGCTGCGTGAAGCCCAGGGCCTGGCGCAGCAGCAGCTGCTTGGGCGTGACGTTGATCAGGTCCTCGCCGCGGATCACGTGGGTGACCGCCATGTCCTGGTCGTCGACCGCGTTGGCCACGAAGAACGTGGGAGAGCCGTCGGCCCGCCGGATGACGAAGTCCTCGATGTTGGCGTTCTCGAAGATGATGTCGCCGCGGATGAGGTCCACCCAGGAGGTGGTGCCCTCGTCGGGAGTGCGGAAGCGCACCGCCCGACCGTCGCCGGGACCGAGATCCCGGTCGCGGTCCGCCGGATCGTACGGACGGCCGCCGGTGCGCTCGCGATCGGACTCCGGCACCGGGTCCGACCAGTACGCGTGCCCGTCCGCGAGCAGGCGATCGACCGCCGCCTGGTGCTCATGGTCGCGGGTGGACTGCAGGACCGGCGTCTCGTCCCAGTCGAGGCCCATCCACTCGAGCGCCTCGAAGATGACGTCGATCAACTCCTGCTGGGACCGCTCCAGGTCGGTGTCCTCCACGCGGAGCAGGAACGTGCCGCCCAGGTGGCGGGCGGTGAGCCAGTTGAAGAGCGCGGCGCGTGCGCTGCCCAGGTGCAGGTAGCCCGTGGGGGCCGGGGCGAAGCGGACACGGACCGGCCCGGGGACGTCGGTCTCGGGGCTTGTCACGTCGGTCCACGCTACCGGCTGCCGCTCCCGGGTTCGGGCGCCTCCCTAGGATGTCCGCCGACGATGGGAGAGCGATGAGCGACGACGGGCCCGGCAGCGACGCGGGCCTTCCGACCCCCGGCGATCCGACCCCGACGGGGGACGATCGACCCTGGTACGAGCAGACCGACGACGCCGCCGGCGCCGGGGGCGACGGCGGAGCGGGAGACGATCGGCCGCCGCGCCGGATGTCGAACGGCCGCTTGGCGCTGCTCGCCGGCATCGCCCTGCTGGCGATCATCGCCGTGGTCTTCGCCGTCACGCGGTCGGACGACGACTCGCCGAACCCCGACCCGTCGACCACCGCCAGCTCCACGACGACCACGGCCAAGCGCTGGCCGGCGACGACCGCTCGTATCGCCACGGCCAAGAACCCGTCGATCATCGTGCACTCCGAGCCGCCGAGCGACTGGGACGACCTGGAGCCGGTGCAGCTGTCGGACGCGCCGCCGATCCCCGAGAGCCAGGCGAACGTGCCGGCCCGGGACGCGCTCCCCCGCCCCGAGTTCCCCATCCAGGGTCGCTACGTCGATCCCGCGGGCTGGAGCTTCAACAACCCCACCGCGTGGGGCGACCCGTTCGTGATGCTGGTGACCGAGCAGCGCGGCGACTGGCTCAAGGTCGAGATCCCGGTCCGACCCAACGGCACCGACGGCTACGTGAACGCCAACGACATCACGCTGTCCGAGACGGACTACCGCCTGGAGCTCCGCCTCGGCACGCGCACGCTCACGCTGTACGACGGCAACGACGTGGTCGTCACCACGCCGGTCGTGATCGGCAAGCAGGAGACGCAGACCCCGACCGGCCGCTTCTACATCACCGACCTGGTGGAGCAGTCCGACCCCGCCGGGTTCTACGGACCGCTCGCCCTGCCGACCAACGCCTACAGCGAGCAGATCGACGAGTTCGAGAACGGCGTCCCCGTCATCGCGCTCCACGGGACGAACCGCCCCGAGCTGGTCGGCCAGGACGTGTCCAACGGCTGCATCCGGGTGCCCAACGAGCAGATCCTGAAGATCGCGGACGCCATCCCCATGGGCACCCCGATCGACATCACCGCCTGATCAGCGACGCGCCCCGGATCTGTGTGTCCCAGCGGACACTCCTCGTCCGGGCGCGACCCCCATATGCCGGAGGTGGGTCAGACGGAGAGGTCCAGGCAGCTGCGCCAGTCCGCGGCGTGGCGCCGCAGGATCTCCTCGTGCGGCAGTCGCAGGATCTCCTCGGGTGCCGCGTCGGCGATGCGGCGGAGCTCTTCGTAGTGGTGCACGTGGTGCACCTCCTCGAACCACTCCCTGCGCAGCGCGACCAGCTCGTCGGCCGGCTGGTCGTCGAGGAAGCCCCAGATGCCCAGGCCCACACGGAGGTCGTGCACGACGGGAGCCCGGCCGAACAGGCCCGAACGCTTCATGGCGATCGCGGACCCACCGGCGATGGCGTCGGACTCCGACTCCCCGGGCCGGAGGGTGAGGCGCCCGCGGAACGACTCGGCCAGCTTGAGCGCGTAGCCCTGGTCGGGGCCCGGCGTCCCCAGCCGCTCGCCCTCGGGCTGACGCCCGTCCAGGTCGCCCGGCCGGTCGGCGATCCACGACGACTCGCGCCGCGGCGGCGACTGGTACGAGCGGACCAGCTCGGTCGGATCCGTGGGGACGAACTTGGGCGCGGCCATCGCCGAGAACGGTAGCTCGCGGTCGGACCCGCTCAGGAATCCCGCGCTCCACCCGTTCCGGCGCCGGTCGCCGTCGTCCAGCGACGGAGACCCACGCCGGAACGGTGGGGTGGGGCGGGCATGGTGGGGGGGTTTCGGGCGAGCCTCGGAGCGACGATCAGTCGGTGATGACCGTGCCGCCCGCGTCGGAGCACAACGCCATGTACGGGGCGATCGGGCGGAGGAAGACCGAGACCTGGCCCGGCGGGCTGATCCGCGCGCCGTTCGCGTTCACGCAGTCGAACTTCGCGGCGGACGGGTCGACGTCGTCGATGAACAGGCTGGCGGCACGGAACGACGCGGGCGGCATGGTCGGATCGGCCTGATCGGCGGCGGTGACGGTCGGCCCTTCGGCGGCCTCCACCTCCAGGACCTTGGCGGTGAAGGTGAGGGTGGAGCCGTCCAGGCGGGGCTCGGTCAGCTCGAGGACCGACGAGTCGGTGCCGTTCGGCTCGTGCTCGACGAGCACCGCGTTCGGGGCCGAGTCGGCGAACATCGACGGCCACGCCATGACGAGCGCCCGCACGTCGATGATCTCGCTCCGACGGTCGGGGCGGTCGGTGAACGCGACCACGTGCTGGTCGATGCCGGTGAGCGTCAGCACCACGGTCCCGTCCGGGCCCGGCGTGATCGTCCCACCCTCGGACGTGTGGCTGAACAGCCACTTCGGCCCGTCCTCGCCGCCGTCGCCATCGACCGACGCGACGGCGTCACCGAGGGACGCCGCGGTCGTCGACGACGACGTCGACCCCTTCGAGGAGTCGTCGAGGGCGATGCACGCACCGCCCAGCAGGGCTCCGAACAGCACACCCAGCACCGCGATCGCGGCTCGTCGTTTGGAGGTCATGACCTCCCCGTCGGCAGCTCCTGCGAGTTCATGAGCGCCGTTCGGGATCGCCACACGGCTGTGCCCTTCTGGGCGCACCCGATCGGGTGTGCCCAGAAGGACAGAGCGGGGCGTCAGTGCTCGGGGTGGAGCAGGCCGAAGACGATGCCGTCGGTGAGCGCCTGCCAGGACGCCTCGATCACGTTCGGCGACACGCCGGTGGTGGTCCAGGCGCGGTCGCCGTCGCTGAAGTCGATGAGCACCCGCACCACGGACCCGGTGTCGCTGAGCCCCGGCGTGGTGGCGCCGTCGAGCACGCGGACCCGGAAGTCCGTCAGGTGGATGCGCCCGAGCGCCTCGTAGCGGCCGTTCAACGCGTTGCGGAGCGCGGCGTCGAGCGCGTTGACCGGGCCGTTGCCCTCGCCGACGGCGGCCAGCCGGTCGTCGCCGATCCAGAGCTTGACCGTCGCCTCGGTGGACAGGTCGAGCATCGGCTCGGCCGCCTGCGCCGCGCCGTCCGCCAGCGGGTCCCCGGGAAGGCGGAGGGCCTCACGGTGGTAGCTCGACACCCGGTAGGCCTCGACGGCGAAGAAGTCCTGCTCCCACCCGCTCGCCCGACGCATGAGGAGCTCGAGCGAGGCGTCGGCCGCCTCGAACACGTAGCCCTCGGCCTCGAGCACCTTCAGTCGCTCCGACAGGTCCGCGGCAGCGCGACCGTCGAGCTCGATGCCGAACTCCGCCGCCTTCATGGACATGCCGGCGCGGCCGCCCAGGTCCGACACCAGCACCCGCGTGTGGTTGCCGACCGCGGCCGGGTCGATGTGCTCGTACGACGCCCCGCCCACCTTGCCGAGCGCAGAGGTGTGCAGGCCGCCCTTGTGGGCGAAGGCCGACGAGCCCACGTACGGGTCGGCCGGGTGCGGCGGCAGGTTCACGAGCTCGGCCACGTGGCGCGACACGGCGGTCAGCCGCTCCATCCGCCCCTCGGGCAGGGTGGCGATGCCCAGCTTGAGCGTGAGGTCCGGGATGACGGTCATGAGGTTCGCGTTGCCGGTGCGCTCGCCGTAGCCGTTGACCGTGCCCTGCACGTGGCTGGCCCCGCCGACGACCGCGGCCACCGAGTTGGCCACCGCGCACCCCGAGTCGTTCTGGGTGTGGATGCCGATGTCGGTGCCCTCGAAGTACGACGCGACCTCGGCGGTGATGCGCTGCACCTCGTGCGGCAGCGATCCGCCGTTGGTGTCGCAGAGGACCAGGACCTCGGCGTCGTTGGTGGCCGCGGCCTCGAGCACGCGCAGCGCGTACTCGGGATTGGCCTTGTAGCCGTCGAAGAAGTGCTCGGCGTCGAAGAACACGCGGAGGCCCGCGTCGCGGAGGAACCGCACCGACTCCCCCACCATCGCGATGCCCTCGCTCAGCGTGGTGCCGAGCGCTTCGGTCACGTGGAAGTCCCAGGACTTGCCGACGATGCACGCCGTGGAGGTGCCGGCCTCGACGAGCGCCTGCAGCGTGGGGTCCTCGTCCACCTTGCCGGCGGGCCGGCGAGTGGAGCCGAAGGCCACGAGCGTGGCGGTCGACAGCTGCAGCTCGCCGGCGGCGGCACGCCGGAAGAACTCGGCGTCCTTCGGGTTGGCCTGCGGGTAGCCACCCTCGATCCAGGCCACGCCGAGCCAGTCGAGCTGCTCGGCGACCCTCAGCTTGTCCTCGACCGTCAGCGAGATGCCCTCGAACTGCGCGCCGTCGCGGAGGGTCGTGTCGAAGATGTCGACCGAGCGCGGGGCCTCGGCGGCGCCGCCCACGTCGGGGAGGTCGAGCCCGCTCATCGGGGAACCCTCATGACGCTCATCGGACCAGCTCCACCCAGTCCTTGTACCGGTCGACCTGACCGCGGACGACCTTGGCGTACTCGGCCGCGATGGCCGACGTCATGGGCCCGGGGCACGGGATCTTCCGGTCGTCGACCGAGTTCACCGCGGACACCTCGGCGGCGGTGCCGCACACGAACATCTCGTCCGCGATGTAGAGGTCGGAACGGGTGAGGTCGCCCTCGACCACGTCGAAGCCCAGGTCGTCCGCGATCGCCGCGACCGTGCTCTGCGTGATTCCCTCGAGCGCTCCGGCCGAGACCGGCGGCGTGATCAGCCGGCCGTGACGGCCGACGAAGATGTTCTCGCCCGTGCACTCCGACACCAGGCCGGCCGGGTTGAGCATGATCGCCTCGTCGTAGCCGGCGTTCAACGCCTCGACCTTGGCGAGCGACGAGTTCACGTAGTTGCCGGTCGTCTTGGACGCGGGCGGCATGGCGTTGTGGTCGTGGCGCAGCCAGGTGCTGATCTTCATGCGCACGCCCTTGGTCAGGGCGTCGTCGCCCAGGTACGCGCCCCACGGCCAGCAGGCGATCGACACATCCACCGAGCACGGCAGGGTGTTGAGCCCCATCTCGCCGTACCCGTAGTACGCGATCGGCCGGATGTAGCAGGACGGCAGGCCGCTGGCGCGCACGACCGCCTTGGTGGCCTCCACCAGCTCGTCGACCGTGTACGGGAGCGCCATGCCCATGATGCGGGCGGACCGCTCGAGCCGCTCCATGTGCTCGGTCAGGCGGAACACGCCCGGCCCCTCGGACGTCTCGTAGGCCCGGATGCCCTCGAAGACGCCCATGCCGTAGTGGAGGCTGTGCGTGAGCACGTGGATGCGGGCCTCGTCCCACGGGACGAGCTCGCCGTTCGTCCAGATCTGCTCGGTCGGGGTGATGGGCATCTTCGTGTTCCTTGTGAGCGTGTGCGTGGTGTTCGTCGGTGGATGGTGGGTGCGGTGGCGTGGTGCCGGGGTCCGGGCCGCGGCTCGGGGCCGGGGCGGCTCAGCCGTTCTTGACGGCGTCGGCGACGGCGTCGCCGATCTCGGTGGTCGAGCCCGTGTAGCGCTCGGGGTCCTTGACGGCGGCGGCCACCTTGGCGGTCGCGTCGGCTTCACCCAGGAAGTCCAGCATGAGCTGGAGCGAGATGATCGCCGCGATCGGATTGGCCTTGTTCTGGCCGGCGATGTCGGGCGCCGTGCCGTGCACGGGCTCGAACATGGACGGGCCGGTGCGGGCCGGGTTGAGGTTGGCCGACGCCGCGAAGCCCACGCCGCCGGCGACCGCGCCGCCCAGGTCGGTGAGGATGTCGCCGAACAGGTTGTCGGTGACGATCACGTCGTAGCGCTCGGGCCGCTCCACGAAGTGGATGCAGGCGGCGTCCACGTGGTCGTAGCCCGTGGTGACCTGCGGGTACTCCTCGGCGACGATGTCGAACGTGCGCTGCCAGAGGTCGCCCGCGAAGGTCAGCACGTTCTTCTTGTGCACCAGCGTGAGGTGCTTGCGCTCGGTGCCGGCGGCCCGGTCGAACGCGTAGCGGATGCAGCGCTCCACCCCGAGCCGCGTGTTGACCGACCCCTGCGTCGCGATCTCGTTGGGAGTGCCCTTGCGCAGGAACCCGCCCTCACCGGCGTAGGTGCCCTCGGTGTTCTCCCGGATCACCTCGAAGTCGGCCTTCGGCGGGAGCCGGAAGGGACGCAGGTTGATGTACTGGTCCAGGTCGAAGCGCATGCGGAGCAGGATCCCCCGCTCCACCAGGCCCGCCGGGGCCGCCACGCCGACCGCCGGGTCCCCCACCGCGCCCAGCAGCAGGGCGTCCAGGCCCCGCCACTCCTCGAGCACCTCGTCGGGCAGGACCGTCCCGTCCTCCAGGTAGCGGTGCGCGCCCAGGTCGTAGTCGATGCGCTCGTAGCCCACGCCGGTGGCGTCGAGCACCTTGATCGCCTCGGCCACCACCTCGGGGCCGATGCCGTCGCCGCCGATCACGCCGATCCTGTGGGTCATGTCTGGCTACCTGTCTCTCTCGTGCTCGGCGCCGTGGCCGGGCGGTCGGTGGGCCGGTCCCCTGCGGTCCCGGTCCGTGGGCAAAAGAAAACCGTCCACACAGGTGGACGGTGGGACGCGCACGCCGGAGTCGGCGTGCGCTAGCGAATGATCGCTACGGACCGGGCGACGGAGGTGTGGGACGTGCTGGTCACGCCCGCGAGTGTACCCGCGACGCCCCCGTGTCCCGTAGGCCCCTTCCGTCTCATAGGCTCCGTCGCCATGGCACAGGAGCTCTCCCAGGACGCGCACGACCGGCTGACCGCCGAGCTCGAGGACCTCCGCACCCGGGGCCGGATCGAGATGGCGGACCGGATCGAGCGAGCCCGTGAGCACGGCGACCTCAAGGAGAACGCCGAGTACCACGCGGCCAAGGAGGAGAAGGCCAAGATGGAGGCCCGGATCGCGCAGCTGTTCGGGATCCTCGAGGACGCCGTCATCGTGGAGATCGGCGGGGACAGCGACGAGGTCCGCATCGGGACGATCGTCACGCTCCGCTACGAGGGCGACGACGAGGACGAGGTCGAGAAGTACCTGGTGGGCTCCATCGAGGAGGCCTCCGAGGGCGTGACCGTGATCTCGCCGACCTCGGCGCTCGGTGAGGCGCTGATGGGTGCCAAGGCCGGCGACTCGGTGACCTACGACGCCCCGAACGGCTCGCTGACGGTCGTCGTCGTCTCGCTGGGCTGAGCGCCGCTCGGGAGACTGCACGGTCCCCGATCGGGGAACGTGGAGGTTCCATCATTGATGGCGGCGAGGGGGACGTCACGTCGCCCGGCCCCGATCGAGGAGCGTGCGCATGATCAAGGGATTCCGTGAGTTCATCACCCGCGGCAACGTGGTCGACCTGGCCGTCGGCATCATCATCGGCGCCGCGTTCGGCGCCGTGGTCACGTCGTTCACCGACGACATCATCATGCCGTTCATCGGGGCGATCGTCGGCAAGCCCAGCTTCGACCAGCTCACGTTCACCATCGGCGACGGCGTCATCCGCTACGGCGCGTTCATCACGGCCCTCGTCAACTTCCTGATCATCGCGGCCGCCGTGTACTTCTTCATCGTCGCTCCGATCAACCACCTCCGGGCCCGCTTCAGCACCCCCGAGGAGGCGGAGCTGGCCAAGGAGGACCGGATGATCGAGCTCCTGGAGCAGATCGCCCGCAAGTAGCGCCCACTCTCCGGATTCTGTTGCGCGATCTACGGCCCAGAGGCCGTAGAT
>JAEXGP010000250.1 GCA_023450775.1 Actinomycetes bacterium
GTTCCGTCCGATCGGCGAGGGCAGCGGGCCGACCGCCTGCCTGCGCGCCGGCGCCTTCGCCACCTCCACGGAACGCGTGCGCGCCGCGGCCGAGCTGATCGGCCCCGAGCTCGCGCCGAGCCCGGCACACCGCGAGCGCGCGGACGACGTCGAGCGCACCGCAGCGGGGGACCTGGCCGGCCACTTCGGTCGCGTCGCGCTCGACCTCGCCGTGCTCGACGGGGACGTCGTCGTCCACAGCCCCGAGCTGCTGCTGTCGTGGCACGAGCCCGACGGACCGCCGGGCGACGACGCCCGGAGCGACGACGAGCTGCAGCTCCACCTCGCGTTCCAGGGCATCGACGCACTCGCCCGCACCCCGATCCCCGACGGCGAGCTGCTCGCCCGCTATGCGACCTTCGGCGGCATGGCGGCGGCTCGGCTGCAGCAGGGCCGCGACGCCCGCCTCCTCTTCCGCATCGCGTGTCGGGCCCGGCCCGAGGTCCGCGACCACTGGACCCGCCTGCTCGCCGCACACCTCGGTCCGTTCGGACAGCGGATGTGCACCGGCGCGCCCGTCGCCGGCTGACCGCTCCCGGGTAGTGTCGACCTGACCTGCAGCGGCGATGAGCACGGCGTCCGCGATCCGTCGGATGGTCGTGCCCGCCGGCACGGTCCACGCCGGCCGAACCGACCCCCGACCAGTCCGTCCACGCCAGACCCCTAGGGAGTGACAGCCGTGTCCATGCCCCCCAGCACCGCCCCCGCCAGTCCCGCACCGACCGGCGCCGACGTCGCCGCTGCCGGCGCCATCGACGCCCACAAGGTCTACGGCGAGGGCGACACCGAGGTGCGCGCGCTCGACGGCGTCACCGTCAGCTTCGAGCGCAGCCGCTTCACCGCGATCATGGGCCCGTCGGGATCCGGCAAGTCCACGCTGATGCACTGCCTGGCGGGGCTCGACCGCCTCAGCGCCGGCCGGGTGTTCATCGGCGAGACCTACCTGGACGACCTGTCCGAGGGGCAGCTCACCGAGCTGCGGCGGGACAAGATCGGCTTCGTCTTCCAGGCCTTCAACCTGATCCCCACGCTGTCGGCGGCCGAGAACATCACGCTCCCCATGGACCTGGCGGGCCGCAAGCCCGACACGGCGTGGATGAACCAGGTGATCGACACGGTCGGCCTGCGCAGCCGCCTGTCGCACCGGCCGAGCGAGCTCTCCGGCGGTCAGCAGCAGCGAGTGGCCGTCGCCCGGGCGCTGGCCAGCCAGCCCGAGATCGTCTTCGCCGACGAGCCCACCGGCAACCTGGACTCCAAGGCGGGCGGCGAGATCCTGCAGTTCATGCGCCACGCGGTCACCGACCTGCACCAGACGATCGTGATGGTCACCCACGACGCCAACGCCGCCTCGTACGCGGACCGGGTCGTGTTCCTCGCCGACGGTCGCATCGTCACCGAGATGTCGGACCCGACCGCGGCCGGCGTGCTGGACCTCCTGAAGCAGATCGGCGACTGAACCCGTGCTCCGGGTCGCACTCAAGGACCTGCTCGCGCGCAAGCGCCGGCTGGTCACCACCAGCATCGCGATCGTCCTGGGCATCGCGTTCCTGACCGGCACGCAGCTCCTGTCGTCGACGCTGCGCGACTCCGTCGAGTCGCTGATCGGCGACGTGTACAAGGGGATCGACGCTGTCGTCCGCTCCCCCAGCACGCAGGAGACCCCGTTCGGTCAGCCGATCCGCAACACGGTCCCGGCGACGGTCGTGGACGAGGTCCGCCAGGTGGACGGCGTGCGCGTCGCCGAGGGCTTCGTCGAGTCCACCGGCCCGTCGCTCGTCGACAAGGACGGCAAGGTCTTCGGCAACAGCGGGTTCGGGCCGCCCACGCTCGTCTACAACTGGATCGACGACGACGACCTGCGTCCGGGCAAGGTCACCTCCGGTCACGGACCCGAGAGCGACGACGAGATCGTGCTCGACTTCAAGACCGTCGACGAGCTCGGTCTGAAGCTCGGGGACAGGGTCACCCTCGCCACACTCCAGTCGGGGACCGAGGAGTACACCCTCGTCGGCATCGCGGGCCTCGGAGAGGACGGGAAGTCCGCCACGGGCGCCAAACCGATGTTCTTCACGACCCCGACCGCCATGCGCCTGGTCAACCAGACCGGGTTCAACTTCGTGGCCGTCGGGGCGGACGAGGGCGTCACCCAGCAGGAGCTCGCCGACCGGCTCGCCGCGGCCCTGCCCGACCAGCAGGTCCTCACCGGCGAGGCGTTCACGGACGAGAGCGCCGAGTCGATCGCCATCTTCGTGGACTTCCTCGGCACGTTCGTGAGCGTGTTCGGCTACATCGCGCTCTTCGTCTCGATCTTCATCATCTACAACACGTTCTCGATCATCGTGGCCCAGCGGACGCGGGAGACCGCGCTGCTGCGGGCGGTCGGAGCCCGGCGCCGCCAGGTGCTGTGGGCCACCATGCTCGAGGCGGTCATCATCGGCCTGATCGCGTCGGTGCTCGGCCTCCTGCTCGGCGTCGCGCTCGCTGCGCTCCTCATCCTGGCGGTCGGGAGCTTCTTCACGGTCGACAGCGCGGTCCCGGGCCTGACCGTCGGCGTGGTGATCACGTCGCTCGTGGTCGGCGTCGGCGTGACCCTCCTGTCGGCGTTGGTGCCCGCGCTGCGTTCGTCCAAGATCCCGCCGATCGCCGCGCTCAGCGAGGTGTCGCTCGACCGCTCCGGCCTGTCGGTCTCCCGGCGCGTCTGGGGCACGATCCTGGCCGTCGGCGGCGCCGTCCTGATCGGTCTCGGGCTGGCCGACATCGGGCCGAACCCGCTCGTGTTCGTCGGCGTCGGCGCCGTCGCCTTCCTGGTCTCGGTGGCCGTCATCCTGGGCCCGCTGATCGCCGCGCCGGTCAGCCGGCTCCTGGCCAGGCCGTTCTCGCTGGGGGGCAGCATCACCGGCCGGCTCGCCGGCGAGAACGCCGCCCGCAACCCCAAGCGCACGGCCGCCACCGCGGCCGCGCTCACGATCGGCGTCACGCTGGTGGTGACGATCGCCATCGTGGCCGCGTCGATCAAGGCCACCGGCGACAAGACGATCCGCCAATCGGTCAACGCGGACTTCATCGTGGCCACCTCGTCCGTCACGTCCTTCGGATCGATCCCGGCCGACACCGAGGCCAAGGTCGCCGCGCTCCCCGACGTGGAGCTCGCCAGCCCCGTCCGCTTCTCGTTCATCCGGATACTCGACGCCCAGGCCCGTGCCAACGCGGAGAGCGCGCCCACCACGACGATCCCCAGCGGCGTCACGGGCGTCCCCGACGACGCGCCGCCGGGCGACGACGACTTCGCGCTCGGCATCGAGCCCGACTCGTGGTTCAAGGTGATCGACCCCGGCGAGCTCGAGGGCTCCCCCGACGACATGACCGACGGGACGATCGCGGTGAACAAGAAGTTCGCCGAGGACCGGGGCTGGCGCCTGGGCGACAAGATCCCCTTCTACTTCGCCACCACCGGCACCCAGGAGTTCGAGGTGGCGGTGATCTTCGAGAAGAACATCGGCCAGGGCAACATCTGGATGCCCTTGACCACGTTCTCCGAGAACGTGCTGCCGATCTTCAACGTCGACGCGCAGATCTACGTGAAGGCCAAGGACGGGGCGAACCTCAAGGAGCTCAAGACGCAGCTCGACGAGGTCGTCGCCGACTCACCGACGGTCGAGGTGCAGGACCTCCAGGAGTTCATCGAGGCCCAGACGGGTCCGATCGACACGTTCCTGGCCATCGTCTACGCCCTGCTCCTGCTGGCCATCATCATCGCCCTCATCGGCATCGCCAACACGCTGTCGTTGTCGGTCCTCGAACGGACGCGGGAGCTGGGGCTGCTGCGCGCGGTCGGCATGACCCGACGGCAGGTCAGGCGCACGGTGCGCACGGAGGCGGCGATCATCGCCATTTTCGGCACGTTGATGGGCCTGGTGATCGGGATCCTGTTCTCGATCGCGCTCACGGTGGCGATCGGGGCCGACAACCCGGGCCTGATCACGTACGCGCTGCCGATCCGCCAGCTCATCGCGATCACGATCGTGGCGGCGTTGGCCGGCGTCGTCGCCGCCCTGGTGCCGTCCTGGAGGGCCTCGCGGTTGAACGTCCTCGAGGCCGTCGCCTCGACCTGACCCTCTCCCCGCCCCCCCGGAGCCTTCCGTGTCCCTCGATCCCGCCGATCTCGACGAGGCCGCGCTCGCCTTCCTGTCCGAGTACCACCTGGCGTCGCTGACCACGCTGCGGGCCGACGGCTCGCCGCACGTGGTGCCGGTCGGGTTCTCCTACGACCCCACCGAGCGCGTCGTCCGCATCATCACGTTCGCGTCGTCGGTCAAGGTCGCCAACGCCCGCCGCGGCGGCCGTGCCGCGGTCAGCCAGGTGGACGGCGGCCGGTGGCTCACGCTCGAGGGGACGGTGTCGGCCACGTCGGACCCCGAGCGCGTGGCGCTGGCGATCGCCGGCTACGCCGCCCGCTACCGCCAGCCCGGCGAGCGCGAGGACCGTGTGGCGATCGAGATCGCGGTCGACCGCGTGCTCGGCCGCGCCTGACCGGCTCCCCATCTCGCGCCCGCTGAACTTGTGCGGGAGACGCCCGCCACGGGCACTTCCCACACACGATTGACGCGACCCGCTGAACTTGTGCGGGAGACGCCCGCCACGGGCACTTCCCACACACGAACGAAGCCGGCCGCCGGGCCCTACGATCCGACCATGCCCACGATCGAGCACATGAAGGACACCGTCGCGGCCTACACGACCGCACACTCGGCCGGCGACGTCGACGCCGTCGCCGCCCTCTTCGCGGAGAACGCCGTGGTCGCCGACCCGGTCGACCAGCCGGCCCACGAGGGCCGCGAAGCGGTCCGGGCGTTCTTCGCCGCGACCCACGACATGCTCGACGCCATGGACCTGCACGCGACCGGCCCGGTCCGCGCCGTGGGCAACTGGGCGGCCGTGCCGCTCGAGGCGATCACGACCATGGGCGATGCCCGCATGGTCATCGAGATCATCGACGTCTTCACCTTCGACGACGACGGCCTCATCTCGGACATGCGGGCCTACTGGACCGCCGCCGAGATCCGTCCGTACGAGGGCTGAACCAGCGCCGCGCACCATCGCGACGAAACATTCGTGTGCGGGAGGCGCCCGTGGCGGGCCGTTCCCGCACACGTTTCTCCAGCCGCTCAGATCTTGTGCGAGAGGCGCCCGTGGCGGGCCGTTCCCGCACACGTTCCTCCAGCCGCTCAGATCTTGTGCGAGAGGCGCCCGTGGCGGGCCGTTCCCGCACACGTTCGGTCGATCGGGCTGCCGTCGTCGGAACGCGGTCAGGCGAGGGGGAAGTAGCCGGGCACCTGGCCGTGCGGCGTGTCCAGGTACACCTTCGCCTCGGGGTGACCGCCGAAGCGGCCGTGGCTCCAGCGGACCTCAACGTGGCCGGCCACCTCGACCTCGTCACCGCCGGGGCCGTCGTCGGACGCCCGCGTCCGCACGAGCGCGCGCCAGCCCACCCGGGCTTGCCCGCCGGGTTCGGCCAGCACCTCGAACCGGCGCAGCTCGAACGCCTGGTTCCAGTCCCACGGCGTGGCCACGCGGAGCCGCAGCGACGTGACCGGGCCCGTGCCCAGCACGAAGTACGGCGCCGAGGACAGCCGCAGGATGCGCCAGAGCAGGCTGCGCTCGCGACCCGTGCCCTCGGCCAGCGCGGCGCGCCACCGATTGGCCGAGCGCTCGGCGGTGGCGACCACCAGTTCCTGGTACGCCGCGGCGCACTCGGGACCCCAGTCCCTGGGGACCTGCCGGCGGAGCGCCTCACGCTGCGGTCCGGTCAGCGACCGCACCTGCTCGGGGAGCGGCTCGTCGTCGGCCAGCACCAGGGAAGCACCGTGCGTGCGGCGCACGACCTGGTACAGGCGTTGGTGCTCGGCAGCCGCGACGGCGTCGAACCAGTTCTCGTCCGAACGCCGGCCCGGCCCACCGGCGAGCAGTCGGTCGAAGACCGTCGCGGGCGACGCGTTGTGCAGCACCTTGGACAGGTACTTGCAGCTGACCAGGTAGACGTGGTCGATGCGGAGGTCCGCGGGGACCGACTCGTCGCCCGGGTCGCGGTGCCCGCCCTTCCACTCGACCACCGCCGGCCGCCGGCCGCGCAGGCCGTCGACCGCCCGGAACAGCGCCCGACCGTTGTGCCACGCGGCCAGGACCTCGCCACGATGGGTGCCGTCGCGGTGCGCCTCGATGAGCCGCGACCACGTGGCGTCGTCCACGTTGCGGAGCTCCGCCGGCGGCGGCCCGCTCAGGACGTCGTCGGGGTCATCGGCCCCCAGCGCCCCCAGGCCCGTGACGATCTCGGTGATCTCGGTGCGCAGCGCGGGCACGTCGCCATCATGGCAGCCCCACCGCGCGCCACGAACATGGGGGATTTAGACATGTCATCCGTCCGAATCCCCCCAGTTCGCGGCGC
>JAEXGP010000123.1 GCA_023450775.1 Actinomycetes bacterium
GCCGGGGCCTCGGCCGCAGGGGCCGGCGCCTCGGGGGCGGGAGCGGGCTCGGCCGGCGCCTCGGGCGCGGCGGCCTTCTTGGCGGCGGGCTTCTTGGCCGCCGACTTCTTGGCGGGCTTCTCCTCGACGGGCTGCTCGTCGCGGATGAGGCCCTCGCGCTCGGCCTTGCGGCGGACCTGGTCCGCGTACGCGCCGTCGAGCGAGGAGGAGTGGCTCTTCACCCCGTACCCGAGCGCGTTGCAGAGGTCGATGCACTCCTTGTTGGTCAAGCCGAGCTCCTTCGCGAGCTCGTAGACACGCAGCTTTGCCAAGACGTTCCGTTCGTTGTCAGTTCAGGTCGATGTCCCGCGGACACCGCCGTCAGGGCGCGACAGGCCCCGTTGGCGGCCCTCCATCCAAGCACGGATCGGCACGGGATTCGAACCACATCCGTCACAACCACCCCGGCAACTCCACTGGTACTGCACCAGTGCAGGGCCGGAACGGCCGATGGCGGACGCCTCAGCCGCCGTTCCCGAACCCGGGATGGCGACGCAGGCGCTCCACGTCCGCACCAGTCAACGCCGCGCGCAGCGCCCGCGACAACGCGGCACCCACCTGCCGGCTCCCGATGCAGCCCGGACCGCGGCAGAGCCAGGCACCCCGACCGGGACCGGGCCCGATCACCCCGCCCGCGCGCACGCGGACGAGCTCGGTCGCCGGGGCACGGCGCCGGCAGACGACGCACGTGCGCACCGGCGTGCGCGGCTCCTGTGTCGTGAGCTGCTCCCCAGTCGGTCGCTGCGATGCAGTCGGTCGCTGCGATGCAGTCGGTTGCTGCGATGCAGTCGATCGCTGCGGGGCGGTGGTCCGGCGCAGCGTCGTCAGTCGGCGTCGCCGGCGGGCTCTGCGTCGCCCTCGGCGAGGGCCTCCTCGGCGGCGGCCTCGAGCTCGGCCTCCACCTCTTCGGCGGCGACCTCCTCGAGCTCGGCCTCCTCCTCGTCGACCTCGGCCTCGGCGATCACGTCGGTGACCTCCTCGACCGCTTCGGCGACGTCCGCGGACAGCTCCTCGGCCACCGCCTCCTCGACCGCCTCGACGTCGGCCTCGGCCTGCGCAGCCTCCCACTGCTCGAGCGTCCAGGCGGGCGACCCGTCGCTGGGCTGCCACATCTGCTCGCCGGTCTCGGGATCGACGATCCAGGCGCCCTCGGCGTAGGCGTCGGTGCCGTAGGTGCGCTCGTAGGCCTCCTGCTCCGCGATGTCGGTCTCGGAGCGGATGTCGATGCGCAGGCCGGTCAGGCGGGTGGCGAGGCGGGCGTTCTGGCCCTCCTTGCCGATCGCGAGCGACAGCTGGAAGTCGGGGACGATGACCTCGGCGGTCCGGCTGACCTCGTCGATGCGGACCTCCTTGACCTTCGCGGGCTGGAGGGCCTTCATCACGAAGTCGTGGCGGTCGTCGCTGAAGGGCACGATGTCGATCTTCTCGCCCCGGAGCTCGTTCACGACCATGCGGACGCGGGCACCGCGGGCGCCCACGCAGGCGCCGACGGGGTCGACGTTCGGGTCGTTCGACCAGACGGCGATCTTGGTGCGCTGCCCGGGCTCACGGGCACAGGCCTTGATCTCGACGATGCCGTCGGCGATCTCGGGCACCTCGAGCTCGAACAGGCGGCGGATGAGACCGGGGTGCGTGCGGGACACGACGATCTGCGGGCCCTTGACCGTGCGGCGGACCTCGACGATGTACGCCTTGACCCGCTCCCCCGGCTCGGGACGCTCGTAGTTGACCTGCTCGGACTGCGGCAGCAGCGCCTCGACGCGGCCCAGGTCGAGCAGGGTGTAGCGAGCGTCGGACTGCTGGATGATGCCGGTGACGATGTCGCCCTCGCGGCCCGCGTACTCCTCGTACTTGAGCTCGCGCTCCACCTCGCGGATGCGCTGCGACATGACCTGCCGGACGGTCTGCGCGGCGATGCGGCCGAAGTCGTCGGGCGTGACGTCCATCTCGGGGCCGGTCGGCAGACCCTCCTCGTCGAGCTCCTGGGCGAAGACGCGCATCTCACCGGTCTCGGTGTCGATGTTGACCCAGACGAACTCGTAGTCGTCGTTCTGCTTCTTGTAGGCCGCCTCGAGCGCCTCCGCGAGTGCGGCGAAGAGCGCGTCCTTGGAGATCCCGCGGCTCTCGGCCAGGGCGTCGAGCGCCTCCATCATCTCTGGGTTCATGGCGTGGCCTCTGTTTCGTCGGTCCGGTCGGATGCGGGCGGTTCGGGTTCGTCGGTGTCGTCGGCGCCGGCGCTCGGCGCGGACGGCCCGGGCTTCGACGTGCGCTTGGCGCCGCCCTTGCCGGGCTTCGGGGCGGCCTCCCACACGAACACGGTGTGGGCGGAGGTGACGTCGTCGGTGCGGACGGTGCGGTCCTGGCCGTCGTCGGACGTGACGGTGATCGTCCCGTCGCCGACGGCGCTCAGCGTGCCCTCCAGGCGGCGATCGCCCTCGATGCCGGGCCGCAGCTTGACCTTGACCCGCTCGCCGACGGCGCCCTGCAGGTGCTCGGGGGTGCGGAGCTTGCGCTCCAGGCCCGGGCTGGAGACCTCGAGCAGCGAGGTCGACCCGAAGGAGCCGTCCTCGTCCATGGAGCGGGAGATCCGCCGGGATGCGTCGGACAGGGTGTCGACGTCCACACCGCCCGGGCGGTCGAGGAGGACCCGCAGCGTCCCGCTGGCGTCCTCGATGTCGTACACGGCGACGCCCAGCTCGTCGGCCACGGGCGCGACGAGGCGCGCGAGCCGATCAGCGGTCGTGGTCACCGTGCACCTCCTGCCGTCGCTCGATCGTCACCTCATCGCCGGGCTGGTCCCGGCGTCCGGACCATGCAAAAGGCGTGGGCAACGCCCACGCCTCCCGGAATCCGGACAGGGGGAGCATAGCGGGTACAGGGCACTCCTCGCGGATCGCGCCCGCAGATCGCGCTGGCGGATCGCGCTGGCGGGTCGGCCGGTCGGCCGGCCGGGCACGAGCCGGCCGGCGCGGGCGAGGCGTCAGTAGGCGCGGGCGACCACGGCGACCAGGTCCGGCTCGTCGACCGACATCGGGACACCGCCGTCGGCGGTCACCAGACAGCGCACGGTGACCGCGTCGCGGGCGAGCTGCGCCACTCCCCCGTCGGCCAGGGCCGCCCACGGGACGCGGGCGAAGCCGGTGGCCGCCGCGGCGGCGGCGTCCTCGACGGTCGTGACGTCCACCGTGCGCGACTCGCGCAGCTGGAGCGCCTGGTCGAGCATGTCGCGCTGGATCTCGTCCAGCAGGCCCGGCACCAGGCCGGTCAGCCCGGCGATCGGCGTCGGCACCTTGCCGTCCCGGTCGCGGCGCACGACCGTGACCTGCCCCTCGGCCAGGTCGCGAGGACCCACCTCGATGCGGACCGGCACGCCCTTGAGCTCCCAATCGGTCGCCCGGCGGCCGAACGGCGTGCTCACGCGGTCGTCGAGCTTGGCCCGCACGCCCGCCGCGCTCAGCTCGGTGACCAGGTCACGGGCGGCGTCGGACACCGAACCGTCCTCGTCGCGCACGACGAGCACGACGGCCTGGACCGCCGCCAGCCGGGGCGGCACCCGGAGCCCGGCGTCGTCGCCGTGGGCCATGATCAGCCCGCCCATCATGCGGGTGGACGTGCCCCAGGACGTGGTCCAGCACAGCTGCTGGGTGCCGGACTCGTCCAGGTAGTCGATCTCGAAGGCCCGGGCGAAGTTCTGGCCGAGCTCGTGGCTGGTCCCCATCTGCAGGGCCTTGCCGTCGCCCATCATCGCCTCGCACGCGAGCGTGTTGATCGCCCCGGCGAAGCGCTCCTCGGGGATCTTCACACCGGTGATCACCGGGATGGCGAGCACCTCGACCATGAAGTCGCGATAGACGTCCGAGAGGATGTAGCGGGCGTACTCGCGTGCGTCCTCCTCGGTGGCGTGGGCGGTGTGGCCCTCCTGCCAGAGGAACTCGCTCGTGCGCAGGAACGTGCGGGGCCGCAGCTCCCAGCGCACGACGTTGGCCCACTGGTTCAGCAGCAGCGGCAGGTCCCGGTAGGACTGGACCCACTTCGCCATGAACTCGCCGATCACGGTCTCGGACGTGGGGCGGACGACGACCGGCTCCTCGAGCTCCTTGCCGCCACCGATCGTGACGACGGCCAGCTCGGGGCTGAAGCCCTCGACGTGCTCGGCCTCGCGCTGCAGGTACGACTCGGGGATGAAGAGCGGGAAGTAGGCGTTCTCGGCGCCGGCCGCCTTGATGCGGGCGTCGACCTCGTCGACCATCCGCTCCCAGAGGGCGTAGGCGTACGGCCGGATGACCATGGTCCCGCGCACCGGGCCGTTGTCGGCCAGCTCCGCCTTGTTGAGCACGTCCTGGTACCAGCGGGGGAAGTCCTCGGCCCGGGGCGTGAGCACCGGCGCCTTCTGCTTTGCCATGGCGGCGGAGCCTACCGGCGGCCCGGAGCACCCGACGCGGCCGGTTCCGGTCCCGCAGACCGTGTGCGGGAAACGCCCGCCACGGGCACGTGCCACACACGATCGCCCGGCCCCGCCGAACGTGTGCGGGAAACGCCCGCCACGGGCACCTGCCGCACACGTTCGCCCAGGCGCGGCGCGGGCCGTCCTACGCTCGCGGGATGGCTCGCTCACCGCTGAAGGTCGCCGGGGCCATCGCCCTCGGCGCCGGTCTGGTCGCGATCGGCGGGATCGCCGGCGTCGGGCTGGCCGGCCGCCGGATCCGCTCCACCACGCACCCCGACACGGACCGGCTGCTCCCGCCGCCCCACGACGTGACCCACCGGACCGTCACCACCGGCGACGGCACCGAGATCCACCTGGTCGAGCGCGGCCAGGGACGTCCGCTGCTCCTGCTGCACGGCGTCACCCTCCAGTGGTGGGTCTGGGGCGCGCAGTTCAACACGCTGTCGGACCGCTACCGGGTGATCGCGTGGGACATGCGTGGCCACGGACGCTCGACGGTCGGCGGCGACGGGATCACCCTCGAGGCGGTCGCCGACGACGTCGCTGCGGTGCTCGAGGAGCTGGACCTCACCGACGCGCTCGTCGTCGGCCACAGCATGGGCGGGATGGCGCTCGGCCGCTTCTGCGCCCGGCACCAGGACCTGATGGTCGAGCGGTGCGGCGGGCTGATGTTCCTCGACACGAGCGCCGCGCCGCTCGCGCTGCCGACGCTGCTCGAGGGCAGCACCCGAGCGCAGGAGATCGTGAGGCGCGCGGCGTACGCCGGGACGAGCCGACCTCGCCTGCGCTACGCCTGGCCCGACACGAACACGTCGCTCGTCATGGTGCGCACCGCGTTCGGCCGCGACCCGAGCGTCAAGGCGGTCGAGGACGTGCGCGAGATGCTCGCCGAGATGGACCACGACCACCTGATCGCGGCCGGGCGGGCGATCGTCGACCACGACGTCCGCAAGGACCTCACCCACGTGAAGGTGCCGGCGATGGTCGTGGTCGGTTCGGCCGACCTGCTGACCCCGGTCAACCAGTCGAAGGTGCTGCGCGACGCCATGCCGGGCTCGGTGCTGCACGTGCTGCCCGGCGTCGGCCACCAGACCATGCAGGAGGCGCCGGAGCGCTTCGCGGAGCTCGTCGACGAGCTCGCCGCCATGTCCGACTGACCTGGCCGGTTCTGTGATGCTTTTCCGGGCGATTTCACCCGGAAAAGCATCACGAAAGGATGATGGGCCCCCGTGGGTGGTCAGTCGAAGCGCTTGTGGATCAGGTCGACGCGCTGCTCGGAGGCGTTGGCGTCGTCGCCCTGCTCGTCGAGCAGCGCGGCCCGGTCCTTCTCGGCCTCGCGCCGCGCCTTCTCGACGTCCACGCGGGCCAGCGCGGCCTCGGTGCCGTGCTCCGCGATGTACTCGGCCCACTCGACGAGCGTGTCGACCATCTCGGCCTCGGGGACGACGGCCACGTTCGTCCCCTTCACGAAGAGGTGACCCCGGTGGCGACCGGCGGCGATGCCGATGTCGGCGTCGCGTGCCTCGCCCGGTCCGTTGACCACGCAGCCCATGACCGCCACCTGCAGCGGCAGCTGCTTGTCGGCCAGCGCGTCGCGCGCCTCCTCGGCGACCTTGATCACGTCGATCTCGGCGCGCCCGCAGCTGGGGCACGCGATCAGGTCCACGTTCTCACGCTCCCGCAGGCCGTACGCCTCGAGCAGCGCCCGCCCCGCTCGGGCCTCCTCGACCGGGTCCGCGGTCAGCGAGTAGCGGATCGTGTCGCCGATGCCCTCGGCGAGCAGCGTGCCGATGCCGGCGGTGGCCTTGATCAGACCGCCGGGCAGCGGGCCCGCCTCGGTGACGCCCAGGTGCAGCGGGTGGTCGGTGGCGTCCGCGAGCTGGCGGTACGCCTCGATCATCAGCGGCACGTTGGACGCCTTGACCGAGATCTTGATGAGGTCGAAGCCCACCTCGTCGAAGTAGGCGATCTCCTGCAGCGCGGATTCGACCATGGCCTCGGGCGTGACCTGCCCGCCGTACTTCTCGTAGAGCGCCGGGTCGAGCGAGCCACCGTTCACGCCGATGCGGATGGGCACGCCCCGGTCACGGGCCTCGGACGCCACCGCCTTGATGTGCTCCGGCTTGCGGATGTTGCCCGGGTTGAGCCGCAGGCCGTGCACGCCGGCCTCGAGCGCGGCCAGGGCCATCTTGTACTGGTGGTGGATGTCGGCGACGATCGGCAGCGGACTGCGGGGCACCATGCGGGCCAGACCCTCCGCCGCCTCCATCTCGTTGCAGGTGCAGCGCACGATGTCGGCGCCGGCGGCGGCCAGCGCGTAGATCTGCTGCAGCGTCCCGTCGACGTCCGCGGTGCGCGTCGTCGTCATGGACTGGACGGTGATGGGCGCGCCGCCGCCCACCTCGACCGATCCGACGCGGATCTGGCGGGTGCTCCTGCGGGGGAAGGTGACGGCTCCGGCGTCCACGGATCTCAGACTACGGGCGGTCGCCCGGTCAGATGGAGACGCCCTTGGTGAAGTCCAGGTAGGCGGCTGCGACGAACAGCAGGCCGAGGACCATGATCACCGGGTAGGCGATGCGCACCATGTTGGTGACGTCGGACAGGTAGCGCCGGGTCTGGCGGCGCCGCATCTCCTGGGCCTTCTCGTAGATGGCGATCGCCACGTGGCCGCCGTCGAACGGCAGCAGGGGGATGAGGTTCAGCACGCCGAGCATGATGTTCAGGCCGATCAGCAGCCCAACGATGTTGCTCCAGCTCTCGGCGGTCAGCTCGGAGCCGAACAGCACGATGCCGAAGATCGACACCGGCCGCTCCGCGCTGGACGAGGCGCCCGACTGCGCGGCCGGCGTGGGCGTGTCGACGGTGTCCTCGGGCTCGGATCCCGTCGCCGTGGAAGCGAGGAAGTCCACGACGTTCGGCGGCCACAGCACCTTGGCCGTGCCGGCGACGGTGGTGCCGATGTACGTGCCGAACTCGGTGAACGACGACCCGACCGCCACCGGGAGCGAGTCGGTGACCAGCACGGACTGCTTGCCCACACCCAGGAACGACGCGGGCGGTGTGGTGTCGATCGCCTTGCCCAGGTCGACCGTGTGATCGGAGCGTTCGCCGCTCGACGAGACCGTGGTGACCTCGAACGTGCCGCCGTCGTCGGAGGTGCCGTCGGCGATCGCGCCGGCGATGTCGGCGGAGGTCGCGATCGCGGTGCCGTTCACGGCGACGACCTGGTCGCCCTGCGTGAGACCTGCGCGGTCGACCTGGCCGTTGGACGGCATGGCGCCGACGACCACCTCCGAGCCGTTGTCGACCAGCTCGAAGTCCTCGCCGATGGTGCCGATCACCCGCGTCCGCTGCGACAGCGTGACCGGCATGGTCCGCTCCTCGCCGTCGCGGCGGATGACGACGTCGACCGTCCCCGGTTCCTCCCTGGCGATGAGCGCCCGGAACCCGTCGTAGTCCTCGATCTGCTGGCCGTCGAAGCGCACCAGCTCGTCGCCCACCTCGAGCCCTGCGGCCTGTGCGGCGCTGCCCGGGGAGACGCTGCCGACCTCCCACCGGTCACCGTCGGGATGGCCGATGAACGCGAACTGCACGACGAGGAGCACGAACGCGATCAGGAAGTGCATCGTCGAGCCGGCGACGGCGACCGCGAGGCGGTTGTGGAACGGCGCCTGGCGGTAGGTGCGGGGCTCGTCGGCCGGGTCGACCTCCTCCATGGCGGTCATGCCGGGGATCTTCACGTAGGCGCCCGCGGGGATCGCCTTGATGCCGTACTCGGTCTCGCCGCTGCGGAACGACCAGATGCGCGGTCCGAACCCGATGAAGAACTCGGTGACCTTCATGCCGGACCACTTGGCGGCGAGGTAGTGGCCGAGCTCGTGCAGGAAGATGATGGCGACGATCGCCAGGATCACGATGACGATCGGCAGGCCCTTCCAGATGCCGAGAGCGGCGAGCAGCGCCACCAGGGCGCCGAGGCGGAGGGCCCGGGTGAGCGGCGTGCCCATGACGCCGGCCATCTCGGCCTCTTCCTGGGCGAGCATGGCGCCGGAGTGACCGGGCTCGGTGGTCGGCGCAGAACCGGACGGCGGGGCCGAACCGGACGGCGGGGC
>JAEXGP010000137.1 GCA_023450775.1 Actinomycetes bacterium
GCCGGGGCCGGTGACCGCGGCGTTCGTGCCGGCGAGACCCGCGGTGGCGTTGCAGTTGCCGCCGATGACGCACTGGCCCGCGCTGCAGGAGGTGTCCTGCGCGCCGCCCGCGCCGCCGGCGCCGGTCCCGGTGAGGGCCGCGCCGCCGGAGCGACGGCTGGTGCTGCAGGTCGAGACCCCGTCCTCGCCGTTCTGGCCACCGTTGCCCGACTGGGCCGGCGTCTGGGTGGCCGACGTGCCGGCCGTGCCGACCGTGCCGTTCGAACCCTTGCCGGCCTGGACGCTGATCGAGTCCATCGTCAGCGCAGAGGAGGAGTTGCGGACGATCACCGCGTAGCTCGCCCGGCCGTTGCCGGACTCGTCAGCACCGACGGCGCGCAGGTCGGTGACGCTGGTCGGCAGGACGATGCCGTCGGCGAGGATGGCCACGGAGGCCTGCACGTCGGGGTCGTAGCTGCCGTTCACGGTGGCCACCGTGGTGCCGGAGGCCGCGGCGCCGCGCTTGAAGTTCTGTCCGAACCCACCGCGGATCGAGAGCCCGTCGCGGACCTCGAACCGGGGGTAGCTGCCGCCGGCGATCGCGACCGTGGTCGTGCCCATGGCCGTCGTGCGGTTCTGGCCCTGCTCGATCGTGGCGCACGGCTCGGCGATCACGCCGCAGGTGGAGGTGTCGGCCCCGCCGCTCGACTTCACGTAGGTGATGTCGGTGACGACACCGTCCTCGCCGTCGCAGTTGCTGTCGACGTTCTGGTCGTCGATCGGGTCCGGTGCGCCCGGATAGATCTGCGGGTCGGAGTCGTTGCAGTCCGAGACGGTGGTGAACCCGTCACCGTCGGCGTCGACCGGCGGGGCGGTCGTCGACGTCGTGGTGGTCGACGACGTCGTGGTCGTCGGACCCGGATCGGTCGGCGGGACCGTACAGGCCCCCACGACGAGTGCTGTGAACGCGACTGCTGCCGCGACGATCGCCCATCTGCGCACGGTGTGCTCCTTCAGCCCCCTGCCCGCGGACAGCCTCCGCAGGCGCTCCTCCGAGCTTCCAGCAAAGTTGAACCCCGGTCAACGTTTTCGGTCGTGTGGGACCTCGGTTTCCCCCCGAACCGCGAGCTGGGGCCACCGTCCGTCATGTCGCAGCCACGCAGGGCGGCTGCTCAGCCCATCCCGACCTCGGAGAGGGACGCCCAGCCCGAGGCGATGGCGGCCACGTCGTCGGCCGGCGGCGGGGACGGTTCGGGACCGCCGCACGCGACCGGATCGAGGGATGTCGGCGGCTCGGCCGAGGCCGGCACCTCGAGCACGCCGCGCACCGAGCCGGTCGAGCAGCCCGGGACGTTGAGGTTGGTGACCGACGCCGGCGTGGTCGCCATCGAGCCGTCGAGGATCGCGTCGCGGTGCTCCTCGATCCACGCCACTGCGAGCTTCGCCGCCTCCTCGAACCCAGCGGTGTCGTTGAGGCCCGCCGAGACCGCGAGCGCCGGGATGCCGCGCGACGCAGCGAGCCGGGCGGCACCGACCGTGCCCGAGAGCTCGATGAAGGAGCCGACGTTCTGACCGGAGTTGATCCCGGACACCACCAGCTGCGGCGTCTCGGCGAACCCGCCGTCGAGCGCCCACGCGACCGAGTCCGCGGGGTACCCGGCCACCGCCGTCGCCTCCGTGCCACCGAGCATGGTGGTCGGCGTCGCCGGCGCGCCGCCGGGGGTGGTCGTGCCGGCGGTGCCGCTCTGGTTCTCGGCGGGAGCGGCGACGAGGACCGAGGTGTCCGGCATCTGCTGCAGCGCCCGGACCAGCACGTCGATGCCCTCGGCGCCGACTCCGTCGTCGTTGCTCACGAGGATCGTGAGCTCCTTCGCCGCGGCGCTCGTCGTGGTCGACGACGCCGTCGTGCTCGACGCGGACGAGTCGTCATCGGAGCTGCACGCCGCGGCGAACCCGCCCGCCACGAGCAGCGCGACGCCGACGAGCGCGGCGCGCCGTCCACCCGGGACGCGATCGAACGCGCGCGATTGACCGGAACCCCACCCCATGCCCCAAACCCCCTGGTCGATGGACGGCGACACGGTACTCAATGAGTAGGGTCCCGGCGATGGACCAGGGGGCGCCATGAAGGTCACGTTGCTCGGCACCGGATCGCCGATCCCCGACCCGTCGCGGGCGGGGCCGGCCACGTTGGTCCAGGCGGGCGGGCTCCAGCTGCTGTTCGACTGCGGTCGCGGCGTGCTGCAGCGGCTGGCCGCCGCGGGAGTGCCCGGCCCGCCCGGTCTCACGGCGCAGCTCCTGACGCACCTGCACTCGGACCACACGACCGACCTCAACGACGTGATCACCACGCGCTGGGTCATGTCGATGGTGCCGTCGCCGCTCCCGCTCGTCGGACCGCCCGGCTCCGCGGCGCTCGTGGACCGGACGCTCGCCATGCTCGTCGAGGACATCGGCTACCGCCTCGCGCACCACGACGATCTGGAGGTCGGACCCAAGGTCACGGTCACCGAGGTGCTCGACGGCCCGGTGGAGCTGCCCGAGCTGTCCGCCGCCGGCGTCACGGTCACCGCGGCGCCGACCGACCATCGCCCGGTGGCGCCGACCGTCGGCTACCGCATCGACCACGACGGCGGCTCGGTGGTCCTCGCGGGCGACACCGTGCCGTGCGAGGGGCTCGACCGGCTGGTGCGGGGCGCGGACGTGTACGTGCAGACCGTCGTCCGCGACGACGTGATCCGCGAGATCCCGCTCCAGCGTCTGCAGGACATCTGCGACTACCACTCGACGGTCACCCAGGCGGCGCAGACCGCGGCACGCGCGGGCGTCGGCACGCTCGTGCTGACCCACATGGTCCCGGCGCCGCCGCCCGGCGGTGCCCAGGAGTGGATCGACATCGCCTCCGAGCACTTCGACGGGACCGTCCTGGCGCCCGACGACCTGGGCTCGATCGAGATCTGAGGGGGAACCCATGGCCGACGACGGGATCACGCTGAGCCACGTCGGGGTGTGCGTGTCGGACCTGGAGCGCTCGACCGCCTTCTACCGGGACGGGTTGGGGTTCAGCGTGCGCGCCGAGCACACCGTCGGCACCGAGTTCGGTCCGCTGATGGAGGTCGACCGTCCCGACCTGCGGTCGCGGTTCATCGAGCGCGACGGCACGTCGATCGAGCTGCTGCACTTCCTCGCCCCGGGGCACCTGGGCGACGGCGCACGACGCGAGGTGAACCGACTGGGGCTCACGCACATGTGCCTGAACGTCACCGACATCGACGCGGTCGCCGAGCGGATCACCTCGGCGGGCGGCTCGGTGCTCGCCGACACGTGGACGTCGATCCCGATGGGCGACGCGGAGCTGCGCTTCGTCTACTGCACGGACCCCGACGGGACGCGCATCGAGCTCATGCAACTCGGATAGCTTGACCCGCGTCGTCCGCAGGGCCGCCAACAGAGGGAGCCGTCGCATGTCCGTCCGCCGCAAGCCGAGCCTGCTCTGGAGGTTGTTCGTCCTCGTCGGTCTGGGCTCCCTCACCGCACTGTCGTTCAGCGACCAGGCATGGGAGCAGTTCGAGGACACGGTGGGCGACGTCGTGCCCCGCAGCACGATCCGCTCGATCCTGTTCGGCACGCTCGCGCTGCACTCGCTCGAGTCGCTGTTCGTGTGGCGCTCGACCCGCCGCCGCGGCGACGCCGGCCCCTGCCGGTGGGCGCTGAGCACGTTCGTCTGGGGCTTCCCGGTGCTGCGGCGCCTGCGCAAGGCCCGCAAGGCCGACGCCATGGCGATCGAGGCCGTGGCGCTGGCCGACGAGGCCGTGCTGCTCGCGGACGCCGCCTGAGCGGAGCGGACCGGCCAGGTCGGTCAGGCCAGGTCGGTCAGTAGTGCCAGGGGAACCCTGACCAGTCGGGGTCCCGGCGCTCCAGGAACGAGTCGCGACCTTCGGCCGCCTCGTCGGTCATGTAGGCGAGGCGGGTCGCCTCGCCTGCGAACACCTGCTGGCCGACGAGGCCGTCGTCGATCAGGTTGAAGCTGTACTTGAGCATGCGCTGCGCGGTCGGCGACTTGCCCATGATCTTGCGACCCCACTCCAGCGCGACCGATTCGAGCTCGCCGTGGTCGACCACGGCGTTCACCATGCCCATGCGGTGCGCGTCCTCGGCCGAGTACTCGTCGCCCAGGAAGAAGATCTCGCGCGCGAACTTCTGGCCGACCTGACGGGCCAGGTACGCGGAGCCGAAGCCGCCGTCGAAGCTCGCCACGTCCGCGTCGGTCTGCTTGAACCGCGCGTGCTCGCGACTGGCCAGCGTGAGGTCGCTGACCACGTGGAGGCTGTGGCCGCCGCCCGCCGCCCAGCCGGGCACCACGCAGATCACGACCTTGGGCATGAACCGGATGAGGCGCTGGACCTCCAGGATGTGGAGCCGCCCGGAGCGGGCCGGATCGATGGCCTCGGCGGTGAGGCCGGGTGCCCCGGACTCGTCGTCGACCGTGTAGCGGTAGCCGTCCCGGCCGCGGATCCGCTGGTCGCCGCCGGAGCAGAACGCCCAGCCGCCGTCCCGCGGCGACGGGCCGTTGCCGGTCAGCAGGACGCACCCCACGTCGGAGGTCTGCCGCGCGTGGTCGAGCACCCGGTACAGCTGGTCGACGGTCCGGGGCCGGAACGCGTTGCGCACCTCGGGTCGGTCGAACGCCACGCGCACCACGCCCACGTCGACGGCGCGGTGGTACGTGATGTCGTCCAGGTCCTCGAACCCGGGGACCTCCTGCCATGCCGTCGGGTCGAAGATCTCCGACACCCGTCCGTCCGTCGTCACGATGCGTCCTCCTCGACGGGACCCGTTCCCGTCGCCAGCTCGAAGCCCTCGTCCTTCCACCCCTCGATCCCCCCGATCATCTTCTTGACCGGTCGACCCAGGGCGGCGAGCCGCATGGCCGCCTTGTCGGCGCCGTTGCAGTGGGGCCCGGCGCAGTAGACCACGAAGAGCGCGTCGTCGGGGAACCGCTCCAGGTTCCGCTCGACGATGCGTCGGTGGGGCAGGTTCACCGCCCCGGGGACGTGGCCCTGCTCGAACAGGTCCGGGCTGCGCACGTCGAGCAGCACGAAGCCGTCGCCCACCTCGGATGCGTGCACGTCCCAGCAGTCGGTCTCGTACGCCAGGAGCGCGGCGAAGTGCTCGAACGCGTCGTCGGGCGGGGCTGCCGGCACCGCCGTCACCTCGTTGGTCATGGCCGCAGTCTGGCATCGCCGTCGTGCAACACTCGGGCCGGTATCCCGACCCGAGGAGGGCCCGTGCTCGACCACGTCTCCATCCAGTGCGGCGACATCCGATCGAGCGCCGCCTTCTACGACGCGGTGCTCGCCACCGTCGGCGGTCGCCGGCTGATCGAGATCGACGACGCGATCGGCTACGGCACCGACTTCCCGTGCTTCTGGATCGGTCAGCAGCACACCGGGGACGGGTTCCGCGAGTCGCACCTGGCGTTCCGGGCGCCGTCCCGCGACGCGGTGCGGGCGTTCCGGGACGCCGCCGCCGAGCTCGGCTACGAGGTGCTGCACGAGCCGAGGGTCTGGCCCGAGTACCACCCGGGCTACTTCGGCGCGTTCGTCCGCGACCCCGACGGCAACAACGTCGAGGCGGTCCACCACACGTTCGGGGAGGGCGAGGCGTGACCAACCAGGCCGCCACCGACTCGCTGCGCGAGCTCATGCCGCTCGCGGCGCTCCTCCGCTTCTCCGTCGATCGCAGCTCGGCGGACGAGGTGGTCCTCACCGCGCCGTGGGCGCCTGAGCACTGCACGACCGGCGGCATCCTCCACGGCGGCTACCTGATGGCGCTGGCCGACGCGGCCGGCGCGCTGTGCGCCGTGCAGAACCTGCGGCCCGACACGTGGACGTCCACGATCGAGTCCAAGACGAACCTGTTCCGTCCGGTGCCGTCCGGGACGGTGACCGCCACGAGCACTCCGATCCACGTCGGGCGCACGACGATCGTCGTCCAGACCGACGTCACCCGCGACGACGGCAAGCTCGCCACCCGCACCACCCAGACGCAGGCGGTGCTGCCGGGCTCCTAGGAGCGCGATCGGCGTCAGTCCTCGGGGGCCAGCGAGGCGAACGCCCTGATCCGGTCGAGCTGGGCGGCCCGAGCCGACGGATCGGCCGAGCCGACCAGCACGTAGTCGTCCGCGAGCTCCGGGCGCAGCTCGGTGCCGTCGAGCATCCACGGTTGCGCCAGGCGGCGCGGGACACGCACCCGCTCCGGGTGCTCGTAGGTGCCGAAGAGGTGGTCCCACACCGACGTGGTCACGCCGTGGTTGGCCCGGGGATGCCCGAAGTGGTGGTGGAAGTGGTGACGGCGCAGCCACGTGGAGTACCAGCCGCGAGGACCGCGCAGGTGCGCCATCGCGTGCTGGTGCTCGTAGCCGGCGTAGCCCAGGCACCAGCCGACGCCCAGGGCCAGACCGGGGGGACCGACGAGCAGCCACCCGATCGGCGCCCACAGGACCATGCCGACCAGGATCACGCCGGCCCAGCTGAGCAGGTGCGTGTGCGAGAAGGCCCACCCCGAGCCGACGTGGTGCTCGAGGTGCTCGCGGCTCATGATCCCGCGGCCGTTCAGGGCGTGCATGGCGAACCGGTGCAACAGGTACTCGGCGAACGTCCACAGGACGGCACCCGCGACGAGCGCGGCGACGATCACGATGGCGGTCACGGCGTGGCTCCCGGTCGGGCGTCGCGCCACGACGTGGCGGCGGCGCGGGCAACGGTCAGGTCGTCGGGATCGGCGCCCCAGCCGAGCAGGAGCGCGGCGGTGAGCTCCCGACCGAGCACGGTCCCCGTGGTGGGCAGGCCCATGACGAGTCCGTCGGTGAGCAGGGCGCCGTTGAGCGCGACCACCCACGAGATCGTCCGCACCAGGTCGCCGTCGGCGGCCTGGTCGAGCGGGTCCAGGACCTCGGGCGCCGGCTGCAGCGCGCCGACCGAGACCGCGTCGACCAGCAGCTGACGCGGCACCGCGAGCACGGCCATGGCCGCCGGCACGACGGCGGCGATGTCGTCGGTGTCCTGGCCGCCGTCGGTGACGAGCAGCCGCTGCTGGAGCCGGAACTCGTGCGGGTGGTCGTCCGGCGCTGCGAGGAACAGCTCGCCGAAGGCCCACAACCGGGCCAGCCCGCCGGCGGCGGCCGACAGTCCGGCCCCGGCCACCCGGGCGTCCCAGGCCGCCACCGCATCTGCGGCGACGCCGCCCAGGGTGGCCAGCGCTCGGGTCTGCAGCGCGGCGAGCAGGGCGCTGCGCGACGGGAAGTACGTGTAGAGCGAGGCGGTCGCGTAGTCGGAGGCCTCGGCGAGCGCCGCCATGGTCAGTCCCTCGATGCCGTCCGCGGCCACGAGCTCGGCGGCGAGGTCGAGCAGGTGGTCGCGGCGGGCCTCCCGCTTGCGGGTCCGGCGATCGGGCGATGTGCGACCGATCGATCCGCTGTCGATCGATGTCGGGACGTTTTCCGAAGGCACATCGGAAAACGTCGCGCCATCGAGGCGGGATGTCAACCCTTCGGCGCCCTCCGCAGCTCGTCGAGGCGCGCGGACAGGGCGGCGGCATCGCCGTCGACGTGCACCCGTTTGCGACGCGAGGTGTGGCCGCCCACGATCTCGACCGCCGAGCGCGGCACCCCGAGCTCGGCCGCCAGCAGCTTCCGGACCGCGTCGTTGGCCCGGCCGTCGGTCGGCGGCGCCGAGACCCGCACCGCCAGCGCGCCGTCGTGGTCGCCCTCGATCGCGTCGCGCCGGCCGCCCGGGCGCACGTGCAGCGCGAACGTGAGGCCGTCGGCCACCCCGGCTACGC
>JAEXGP010000157.1 GCA_023450775.1 Actinomycetes bacterium
GTCGAGCATCTTGCGGATGACCTTGAGCGGCAGGAAGTGGTCGCGCTGCTGGCGCAGGATCCACTGCAGGCGCTCGATGTCGGACGCCGAGAAGCGGCGGTAGCCGGACGCGGTGCGCTCGGGCTGGATCAGGCCCTGGCTCTCCAGGAACCGGATCTTGGAGATCGTGACGTCGGGGAACTCCTCCTGCAGGAGCGACAGCACCTCACCGATCGGAAGGTGCTCCGCGGCGATGGACACGCCGCCGGTGCTCGACGCTCCCGTTCCGGTCTGCAGCAAGGGTTCCTCTCCCATCACGCTCCGCCACCCAGGGTCCCGATCACGAACACCAGACGGTACTTGCCGACCTGGACCTGTGCGCCCTCTCTGAGCGACGCCTCCTCGATCCGCTCCCCGTCCAGGTAGGTGCCGTTCAACGAACCGACGTCCGCGAGCAGGTACTGGCCGTCGGCGCCACGGCGCACCTCGGCGTGGCGGCGCGACACCGTGACGTCGTCCAGGAAGATGCCGCTGTCGGGGTGGCGGCCGATCGACGTCACCTCGTCCGACAGGGCGTAGCGGGCCCCCGCCGTCGGGCCGCGGGTCACCACGAGCTGCCCCACCTCGCCCACGTCGGGGACGTCGACGCCGAGCAGCGGGTAGCTGCCGGTGGCGCTGTCGTCCGACTCGGGGAGCTCGGCACCGCACGCGGTGCAGAAGTTCGCCCCGACCGCGTTGACGATGCTGCACACCGGGCAGACGACGCCGTCCGCGCCCGTGTCCGTGGGGCCGTCGTTCACGCCTCGGTGAGCTTCCTGTACGCGTCGGCGTCGAGCAGGTCCTCCACCGAGCGGAGGTCGACCGGCTGGAGGACGATCATCCATCCCGCGCCGTACGGCTCGCTGTTCACCAGCTCGGGCGAGACCTCGAGATCGCCGTTGACCTC
Source organism: Actinomycetes bacterium (assembly GCA_023450775.1). Lineage (GTDB taxonomy): Bacteria > Actinomycetota > Acidimicrobiia > Acidimicrobiales > Microtrichaceae > Dermatobacter. Next base: position 926 of record JAEXGP010000157.1, read on the forward strand.
CACCACGACACCCTGCACCGGGGCGTACAGCTCGGACACCGACTTGGTGGACTCCACCTCGCCGAACGTGTCGCCGGCGCTCAGCTCGGTGCCCACCTCGGGCACCTGGACGAAGACCACGTCGCCGAGCGCGTCCTGGGCGTAGTCCGTGATCCCGACGCGGAACCTTCCGTCCTCGTCCCGGATCCATTCGTGGTCGTTCGAGTAGCGGAGATCGTCGGGCACGTTCATCCCGCTGACGCTACCCGACCGCGGAGCCTCCTCGACCCGTTCTGGGCTGCTCGATCGGACCGGTCGGCGCCGCCGGGCGCCAGGGAGCTGCCGGGGCGCCGGCGGATCCCCGAACGCAGCTCAGCGGAGCATCTGGCGGATGCGCCGGGCGTACTCCTGCACGAGCGTCCGGGCCTCGGCCAGGGTGTCGCCCTCGACCCACAGATGCGTGACCGGCTCCTCGGGGTCGGGCAGGACCAGGACCCATCCGCTGGCGTGGTGGACCTTCACGCCGTCGATGAGGTCGACGTCGCGGCCGTGGGTCTGCTCGACCAGGCTGCGCATGACCGTGCCCTTCTGCTCCCACGGCGTGACCACGGCCTCGTGGAGCAGGTGGGCGGTGGGCGCGGCGGCCCGGATCTCGGACAGCTGGGAACCCCGGGCGGCGAGCAGGTCCAGCATCTTGAGCAGGCCGCCCGCGGCGTCGAACGCCGGCAGGAAGCCCGGCAGGATCACCCCGCCCTCGCGGTTGGCGCCGAAGCCGACGCCGGGCTCGGCCGCGGCCTCCATGAGCGCCGCGGCGGAGGTCTTGGTCCACCGGACGTGGTAGCCGCGGGACCGCACGATCTCGGCCGCGGCACGCGGCGCGGTCACCGGCAACGCCACCGAGTCGCCGAGCAGCCGGTCGCAGACCAGGTCGAGGAAGCAGAACAGCAGCTCGTCGTCGGTCAGCACCCGTCCGGTGTCGTCGACCAGCGTGAGCTGCTCGCCGGACGGGTCGAGCACCGCGCCCAGGTCCGCGCCGGACGCCTTGACCAGGTCGGCCACACCGCTCGCGTGGGTGTCGCGGTCGTAGGTCAGCACCCCGCTGGTGGACGCGAACGGGTTGACCGCCAGCACCTCGGCCCGCAGCTTGGAGAGCACGTTGGGCATGGCGAAGCTGGTGGTGCCGTAGGAGTAGTCGACCACCACCTTGAAGTGGCGCTCGGCGACGGCCTTGACGTCGATCGTCTGCTCCAGCGCCACCGCGTACTGCTCGAGCGCCCGGGGGACCAGGTCGATGTCGCCGATGTCCGCAGGTCGCACGCGGCGGAAGTCCTCTCGGCCGAACAGCCGCTCGATCTTGCGCTGCTGCTCCTCGGTGATGTCGGCGCCGTCGGTGTCGAAGAACCGGATGATCACGGCGTCGGGGTCGTCGGGGCTGATGCGCAGGGACACGGCGCCGCCCACCGCGACGCCGCGGCAGTGGAACCGTGTCAGCGGCACGCTCGCCACCTCGAGGTCCATCACGTTGACGCCGCCGGCGTTCAGGCCCGACATCATCGCCCGCTTGAGCATGCGCGCCGAGCGGCTGGAGTCCCGGGACACGACCACCGTCGTGTTGCGCTTGAGCGACGTGGCGTAGGCCAGCGCCACCTTGGCCGCCAGCTCCGAGGTGATGTCCACGTTGGCCAGCCCGGTCACGCCGCCCCGACCGAACAGGCTGCGGGCGCCCCGGGACTCCCAGATGAGGGAGGTGTTGACGACCGCTCCGCCCTCGACCGTCTTGAACGGGTACACCTTGACGTCGGAGGAGATCACGGCGTCCTCGCCGATGAACACCTCGTCGCCCAGGACCACGCCCTCCTCGCAGCGGACGTTGCGGCGCAGGTCCGCCGCCCGTCCCACGACGGTGCCCCGCAGCTTGACGCTCTCGCCCAGGTAGGCGTTCTCGTGGACGACCGTGCGCTCGAGCTCGGCGTTCGCCCGCAGGCGGACGCCCATGCCGAGCACCGTGTACTCACCCAGGCGCGCGCCGGCGTCGACGAAGCAGTTGTCGCCGACGACCGCCGGGCCGGTGATCACGGCCTCGGGGTGGACCTCGGCGCCCTCGGCGACGTAGACGCCGTCGGACATCTGGAACCCCGGGATGCCGACCTCGACGCGGCCGTCCAGGATGTCCTTGTGGGCCCGGACGTACGCGGGCAGCGTCCCGACGTCCTCCCAGTAGCCCTCGCAGACCGCGCCGACCAGCTTCTCGCCGTCGTCGAGCAGCGCCGGGAAGACGTCGCTCGAGAAGTCCACCGAGGTGTCGGGCGCGATGTAGTCGAAGACCTTCGGCTCGAGCACGTAGATGCCGGAGTTGATCGTGTCCGAGAAGACCTGGCCCCAGGTCGGCTTCTCCAGGAAGCGCTCGATCGTGCCGTCGTCGCGGGTGATCACGATGCCGTACTCGAGCGGGTTCTCCACCCGGACGAGCCCGATCGTGGCCAGCGCGTCCTGGTCCCGGTGGGCCTGGATCACGGCGCCCAGGTCCACGTCGGTGAGCACGTCGCCCGAGATCACCAGGAACGTGTCGTCGAGCTCGTCCATGGCGTTGCGCACGGAGCCGGCGGTGCCGAGCGGCGTCTCCTCCGAGGCGTACGTCATCTTCACGCCGAACTCGGAGCCGTCACCGAAGTAGTTGCGGATGTTGTTGGCCATGAAGGCCACGGTGACGACGATCTCCTCGATGCCGTGGCGCTTCAGCAGGTCGATGATGTGCTCCATCATCGGGCGGTTCACCAACGGCAGCATCGGCTTGGGCGCGTTGGACGTCAACGGACGCAGCCGGGTGCCCTCGCCGCCTGCCATGATCACGGCCTTCACGGACTCCGTGCCTCCTTCGCGAGCGGGCGGCCCGTCGATCGGGGCCTCCGGTTCGGTAGTGAACCTATCGCCCCCTGCCCGGGCTCGACGCCCGCCAGAACCGCCCGCCGGCGTGATCGCGGACCGCTCAGGACACGGCGTGGGCGGCCTCGCGGGCCGCCCGGCCCTCGCGCAGCGCCACCACGCCCGCCGGGAAGTAGCCGACGAACGCGATCATCGCGAACACCAGCCCGGGGACCGCCGCGCACCACGCGATGACCTCGAACACGCGCTGGAGGCCCTCGGGGATGCCGTCGTCGCTCGCCGCCAGGAACGCCGGGAACGCCACCATGATCCCGAACGTCCCGGCCTTGCCCCACCACGTCACGTCCATGCGCTTGGCGCCGAGCGCCATGATCGACACGACCCAGGCCGACAGCAGCACCTCGCGGGTGACCACGACGATGCCGAACCACAGCGGACAGCCGTCGGCGATGATGATCGACACCACGCCGGTGATCAGGAGCAGGCGGTCGACCGTGGGATCGAACGCCTTGCCCAGGTTCGACACCTGGTGCAGGTGCCGCGCGGCGTAGCCGTCCACCCAGTCGGTGGCGCCCAGCACGGCCAGCAGCGCCGCGGCACCCAGGCGCGCGTCACGCACGAACAGCAGGTACAGGAAGACCGGGATGCAGAGCAGCCGGACGAGCGTGATGAGGTTCGGCAGGGTGACGATGCGGTCCGAACCGACCTCTGGCGCGTCGACGTCGGGAGCCGCGATCGGTGCGTCCGGTGCGCCGGTCATGCGGTCATCGTAGGAGTGGCCGGACGCATCGGCGTGGCTAACGTGCGGCCATGAGCGATGCCCCCGCGGATCCGTCGGTCTTCTCGATGATCATCCGGGGCGACCTCCCGGGTCGCTTCGTGTGGCGCGACGACGACGTGGTGGCGTTCCTGACGATCGCCCCGATCCGTCCGGGCCACACGCTCGTGGTGCCCGTCGAGCAGATCGACCAGTGGACCGACGTGCCCGCCCCGCTGTGGGCACGGGTCGGCGAGGTGCAGCAGGCCGTCGGCCAGGCGCTGATGGACGCCTTCTCCCCCGTCCGCGTGGGCTCGATCATCGCCGGGCTCGAGGTGCCGCACTGCCACGTGCACCTGATCCCGATCGACTCGGAGTCCCAGCTGAGCTTCGCGAACGTGGACCCCGACCCCGATCCCGCGGCGCTCGACGACGCCGCGGAGCGGATCAGGACGGCGCTGCGGGCCGCGGGCCACGGCGACCACGTCCCCGCCTGACTCCTCCCGCCTGACTCCCGCCGCCTGCCCGACGCGGGTTCCGTTCCCGGGACGGCACCCGAACGGGTGCCGGGACGGGAACAGAGCGGGTCAGAGGAGCCGGCCCTCGTCGGCCAGCGGGTCGACCTCGTCGGTGAGGTGCTCGCCCTTGTTCCGGACGTTGTTCACGTCCGTGGACACCGGGTGCATGGTGATCAGCCGGTCGGGCGCCGGGACGAGCAGCTTGCCCAGCAGCTCGGTGTCGTGCTGCTCGGGCGACAGCCAGGTCTCCCACTCCGACGGCGGCAGGATGACCGGCATGCGGTCGTGGATGGCCGACATGGCCTGGTTGGCCGCGCCCGTGATGATCGTGGCCGAGCGGACGGTGACCTCGTCGCCGTCGGGGCCGGGGCCCTTCCACTGCTCCCAGAGCCCGGCGAACGCGTACGGCTCGCCGTCGGGACGGTGGATGAAGAACGGCTGCTTGCGCTTCTCGCCGGGGGGCGGGGCCTTCCACTCGTAGAAGCCGTCCACGGGGATGATGCAGCGCTTCTTCGCGAACGCGTGGCGGAACGCCGGCTTGGTGGCCACGGTCTCGGCGCGGGCGTTGATCATGCGGTTGCCGACCGAGATGTCCTTGGCCCACCGGGGCACCAGCCCCCAGTGGAAGGCGTCCAGACGGCGGGTCGAGCCGTCCTCGTAGACCACGAACACGTCCGTGGTGGGGGCGGTGTTGTAGTTGGGCTGGTGCTCGAGCGCCTGTTCCGACGTCTGGTCCACGTCGAAGTAGCGAGCGATCTCGTCCGGCGGGGACGACGAGACGAAGCGGCCGCACATGGCCCGCAGCGTACGCGGCTGCCCCGACACCGGCCGGTAGCCTCGGGCGGTCATGGACGATGCGACCGACGCCCGGGCCGTGGCGCCGCTGCTGTCAGTCGTCACGCCGACCTACAACGAGGCGGAGAACCTCCCCATCCTGGTCGACGAGCTCCACGCCGCTCTCGGCGACATCCCCCACGAGATCGTGGTGGCCGACGACGACAGCCCCGACGGCACCTGGGAGGTGGCCGAGAAGCTGGCCGTCACCGACCCGACGATCCGGGTCATGCGGCGCTTCCACGACAAGGGTCTGTCGGCCGCCGTGCTGGACGGCATGTCGATCGCCCGCGGCCAGTACCTGGCCGTGATCGACGCGGATCTCCAGCACGACCCGGCGGCGCTCCCGCGGATGCTCGAAGCCGTCCAGGGCGGCGCGGACGTCTGCGTGGGGTCGCGCTCCACCGAGGGCGGCGGCTACGGCGACTGGTCGGCGTCGCGGCGGTTCGTCAGCTGGGTGGCCACGTTGATCGCCCGGGTGCTGCTCCGCGTGCCGGCGTCGGACCCGATGAGCGGGTTCTTCCTCATCTCCGAGCAGGCTTATGCCCGCACCGCGCCGAGCATCAACCCCCGAGGCTTCAAGATCCTGCTCGAGTTCATCGGTCGCAACCGCGACCTCACGGTGACCGAGGTCGGCTACACGTTCCGCAACCGCGAGCACGGCGAGACCAAGCTCAACGGCTCGGTCATCCGCTCGTACCTGCTGGGCGTGGCCGAGCTGCGCCTCGGCCGGCAGGTGGACCCGGTCTTCCTGCTCTACGTCCTGGTCGGGATCGTGGGCCTGGGCGTGAACTCGCTGGTGTTCGCACTCGCCGAGGCCGCCGGCGTGCCCCGCATCACGACCGGGCTCAACGACGCCGTGGACCCGATCGACGGCTCGTTCGTGATCAGCGTGATGGTCTCGATCTTCGTGCTGTTCGTGCTCAACAACGAGTTCACGTTCTGGGAGGAGCGCTACCGGGGCTGGAAGCTCGTCCCCGCGTTCGGTGTGTTCTTCCTGATGTCGCTGATCGGGACGCTCGTCCACGTGGCGGTGTTCAAGTACCTGCAGAGCATCGGACTGCTGCTGTCGGTGCTCGGGACCGACTGGTCGCGGGTGGCGCAGAACCTCATCGGTGCGACGGTGGCGCTGGTCGTGAACTGGTACCTGAACTCGACGTACCTCTGGCGGCGCCGCCAACGCTGAACGGCGTTCGACCGTCGTCTCGGCGATCGAGCGCGCTGGGGAATCCTGCCCGGGTACGTCGGGAACGGCGCCGGACCTCAATAGGGTGGACCGGCTCGGTGCAGGACACCGGGTGCCCGGCGGCGTGGCCCGGCGGGACGACCAACGGGAGAGGGCCATGTCCAGGACGACTGACGGGCGCGCGCTGCGTCGATCGATCTGCGCCGCCGCGGCGGTGCTCGCCGTGACGCTGTCCGCGGCGGGGTGCACCAGCTCGGACGACGACGCGGACGCCGCACCGGCGACCGGCGACGCGACCACCACGCCGTGCTCGCCCGAGGGGCAGGAGAAGCCCGCCAAGGCGCTGCTGCGCTGCGGCGACCACTCGATCGCCCACGTCGAGAACGACTGGGGCACCGGCACCGGCATCGTCACCGAGGTCGACGGCGAGGTCTACGTGCTGACCAACGTGCACGTCGTGGACCCGTTCCGGACCGCCGAGGTGACGATCGGCGACGGCGACACGATCATCCTGCCCGTCGTCGGCACCGACGTGGCTGCGGACATCGCCCTGCTCGGCCCGCTCGACGAGCCCGACGCGGTCCCGCTCCCGCTGGCCTCGGGCCTGGACGTGGAGAAGGGCGACGACGTCTACGCGATCGGCTACCCGGGCGAGAACCCCGAGGACGACCGCGAGCTGACCGTCTCGTCCGGCATCGTCAGCCGGGTCCGTTCGCTGCCCGACTTCGACCAGACCTACCTGCAGACCGACGCGACGATCGCGTCGGGGCAGTCGGGCGGTCCCCTGTTCGACGACGGCGGACGGGTGCTGGGCGTGACCGGCCTGTCCGACGAGGACTTCGGCTTCGCGCTCGTCGGCAAGGACGTGTCGGCAGCGGCCGAGCGCGTGGCGGCCGGCGACGGCGACGACCTGCTCACCGTGCCGGCGACCGTCCCCGCCGACGGCGAGGACGTGCCCGAGGGCGGCGCCACGTCGGGCACCGCGGTGGTCGCCGGGGCCGCGGACGGCGCCTCGCTCTTCCTGCCGCCGTCCGACGAGGCGCGGACCTGGAAGCTGTCGGTGCCCGCCGCCGCGGGCGACGTCTCCGTCGACGTGATGGACCAGTCCGACGGCGAGCCGCTCGCCACCAGCGCCTCGAGCCGGCGCCTCGCCGGCGAGCTGGCCAACCGGATGTCCGAGGCCATGAAGGTCGACCCGGCCCAGGCGCGGGCACAGGTGGAGCAGGCGTTCGGCGGCATGGACCCCGAGCTGGCGGCCACGGAGACCAGCCCGGGCGAGTTCACGATCGAGCTCGAGGAGGGCCAGGGCGCCGAGATCGCCATCACCGTGCCGCTCGCGGAGTCCGAGGTCCAGGTGCCGTGGACGTCGGACCAGGCCCTGTGGCCGCTGTCGCGTCCGATCGGGACCGAGTCGATCGAGGTCGGCGACACCGTCGACGGCATCCTGAGCGGCTACGACTCCGGGCAGGACCTCACGGTCGATCTCGAGGAGGGCCAGGAGGTCGAGATCTGGGCGCGGTCCCCGCAGGGCGACATGTCGGTCACGGTCCTGCCGCCGGGGTCGAAGCTCGACGCCATCGCGGTCTGGGCCCCCGAGGTGAGCAGCCTGGAGACGTTCGAGGACTCCGACGTGGGCCTCTTCGGCCTGGACGTGCAGGAGCGCTTCACCGCCGAGCAGACCGGGACGTACCGGTTCGCCGTGACCAACTACGACGGCGTGCCCGTGGCGTGGCGGGTGACGGTCACCGACTGCGACGAGAAGGACGCCTGCAAGAAGTCCTGACCCCGCGGATCGGCCGACGACGCGGTCGGGCCGGGCGGCCGCCCGGTCCGAGCGCCGGGCCCGAGCGCGATCGACGTTCAGTCGGCGACGGCCGCCCCGGCGATCGCCCGGTCCATGGCGGCGACGACCTCCTCGGCCGACGCGCCCGGACCGACGACCTCGGCGATGCCCGCCTTCCGCAGCACCGGGAGGTCCTGGTCGGGGACGATGCCGCCCACCACCACCGGGGTGTCCAACCCTGCGGCGCGGAGCCCCGCCACCACGGGAGGGGCCAGCGCGAGGTGCGCTCCGGAGAGCATGGACAGCCCGACGGCGTCGACGTCCTCGTCGCGGGCCGCGGCCACCACCATGTCGGGCGTCTGGCGCAGCCCTGCGTAGATCACCTCGAAGCCGGCGTCCCGCAGCAGCCTCGCCACCACCTTCACGCCGCGGTCGTGGCCGTCCAGTCCGAGCTTCGCCACCAGGACGCGGCCGCGTCCGCTCGACATCGGCATCATCCGTGCGCTCCCGTCAGGTCCCGGGCCATCAGATGGCCGGCGTCTCGTGCCACCAGCCGAACGTGCCGCCGAGCACCGAGATGATCTCGCCCAGCGTGGCCCGGGCCCGGGCCGCGTCGATGAGCGTGGGCATCAGGTTGACCGTCGGGTCCGCGGCGTCCGCGCCCAGCCGGGCGAGCACCTCGTCGACCGCGGCGGCCGAGCGCTCGGCCCGCACCCGGGCGACGCGCTTGCGCTGCAGCTCCTCGACCGCCGGATCGATGTAGAGGATGTCCGGCGGATCCTCCTCGTTGCCCTCGAGGTGGTCGGTGACCCCGACGACCCTGTAGCGGCCGTCGTTCAGGCGACGCTCCAGGTCGTAGGCCGAATCCGCGATCTCGGCCTGGTACCAGCCCTCCTCGATGCCGACGATCGCGCCCTCGAGCATGGAGCCGCCGCCGAGGTCGTCGATGTGGGAGAGCAGCTCCTCGGCCCGGGCCTCCATCTCGTCGGTGAGCGCCTCCACGAACCACGACCCGCCGAGCGGATCGGCCACGTTCGTCACCCGCGACTCGAGGGCGATCACCTGCTGCGTGCGCAGCGCGATCCGGGCGGACTTCTCGGTGGGCAGCGCGAGCGTCTCGTCCATCGAGTTGGTGTGCAGGCTCTGGGTGCCGCCGAGCACGCCGGCCAGCGCCTCGATCGCCGTGCGGACGATGTTGACCTCGGGCTGCTGCGCGGTCAGCGACACGCCGGCGGTCTGCGTGTGGAACCGCAGCTGCATCGACCGCTCCTCGACCGCGCCGTAGCGGTCCCGCATCCAGCGCGCCCAGATCCGCCGAGCGGCGCGGTACTTGGCGATCTCCTCGAAGAAGTCGATGTGGGCGTTGAAGAAGAAGCTGAGGCGCGGTGCGAAGGCGTCGACGCCGAGCCCCGCCGCGATGCCCTGCTCCACGTAGGCGAAGCCGTTGCCGAGCGTGAACGCGAGCTCCTGCGCCGCGGTCGAGCCGGCCTCGCGGATGTGGTAGCCGGACACCGAGATCGGGTGCCACCGCGGCAGCTCCGCGGCGCAGAACCGCACGGAGTCGTCGACCAGTCGCATGGACGGCCGGGGCGGGAAGAGGAACTCCTTCTGCGCCTGGTACTCCTTGAGGATGTCGTTCTGGAGCGTGCCGCCCAGGCGGGCCCGCTCGGTGCCACCGGCCTCGGCGGCCGCGATGAACATGGCGAAGATCGGCGCCGCGGGCGAGTTGATCGTCATGGAGGTCGTGACCGCGCCCAGGTCGATACCCCGGAACAGGTCCTCCATGTCGTCCAGCGAGTCGACGGCCACACCGCAGCGCCCGACCTCGCCCAGGCACAGGGGATCGTCGGAGTCGCGGCCCATCAGCGTGGGCAGGTCGAAGGCCACCGACAGGCCGTCGCCGCCGTGCGAGAGGATGTCGTGGAAGCGCTCGTTGGTGTCCACGGGCGTGCCGAAGCCGGCGAACATCCGCATGGTCCAGACCTTGGAGCGGTACATGGACGCATAGGGGCCGCGGGTGTAGGGGAACTGGCCCGGCAGCTGTCCCTCCGCCGCGTCGGCCGGCGCGTACACCGGCTCCACCGGGATGCCCGACATGGTGGTCGGCTCGGTGTCGCGCCGGGGGCTGCGCTCGAACGCCTCGGTCCACTCGGCCCAGGCGCGACTCAGCGCGGTCCGGTCACGGCGGAGCGCCGCCCGGTCCGCGGTCCCGCTCGGCCGCTGGTCGTCGTCGCCGTCCATACCGCCGATGCTACGGCGAACCTCCGGGATCGACCCGACTCCGAACTCATGCAGCGGTACGGTCGCCACGTGCTGCACCGCCCCCGCCACCCCCGACCGATCGCGCGCCCGCGCACCCGCATCGCGTGGATCGCCTGCCTCCTCGCTGCGGTCCTGCTCGCCGCGTGCGGCGGCGACGACCGCTCCGAGCGCACGACGACCACCACCGCGGCCGAACCCGACGCCACCGCGCCCACCGATGCCGGGCCCGCCGCGACGGCGGACGGTACGCCGGAAGGCGACCCGGTCCCGTCCGCCGGGTGCGAGGCCGCCACGCCTCCCCCGCCGGTGACCGAGGAGCACCGCACCGTCCAGGTCGCCGGCACCGAGCGGTGGTTCCTGCTCACCACGCCCGAGCCCACCGGCGCGCCGCTGCCGCTGGTGCTCGACTTCCACGGCCTGTCCGAGGGCGCGGAGATCCACACCCGGATGAGCAGCTTCGACGAGGTCGCGCAGCGCGAGGGCTTCGTCGTCGCCTACCCGAACGGCACCGGGGAGCCGGTGCGGTGGCAGATCGGTGTGGAGGACGCGTCGGACCTCGACTTCACGGACGCGGTGATCGACACGCTCGGACGGGACCTGTGCCTGGACCTGTCCCGCGTGTACGCCACCGGGCTGTCCAACGGCGCCATGTTCAGCTCCGTGCTCGCATGCCGGCGCCAGGACCGCATCGCAGCGATCGCACCCGTGTCGGGCCTGCTGTACCCCGAGGACTGCCAGACCGAGCGGCCCGTCCCCGTGCTCACGTTCCACGGGACCGCGGATCCGATCCTCTACTTCAACGGCGGCGTCGGCGAGCTCTCGGGCCTCATGCAGGGAGCGACGGACGCGTCATCGGTCAGCGTGCCGCCGGTGGACCTCGAAGGCGAGGGCTACCCCGAGAACGTGCGGAAGTGGGCTGCGCACAACGACTGCGATGCGAAGCCGGCCGACACCCGCCCGGTCCCCGACGTGCTGCTGCGCACCTACGACTGCCCCGAGGACGGGCCCGTCGACTTCTACGTGGTGGAGGGCGGCGGCCACTCGTGGCCGGGCAGCGCCTTCAGCGAGGCGATCGTCAGCATCGTCGGTCCGACCAACATGGAGCTGCAGGCCAGCGAGCTGATCTGGGACTTCCTCAGCCGCTACCGCCTGCCCGAGGCCTGACGCGGCAGCGACCCCGCCCGGGGCCCGGACGGGATCGCCCGCGGCGTCAGTTCGGGACGATCTCGCTGAGCTCCTTGCTGCAGTCCGTGATCGCCTGGGCGAGCGACGGGTCCTTCATGACCTCGGCGGCGAGGCCGGTGGCCTGCTTCGACAGGTCCGCCGCGTCGTCCCCGATCTCCTTGGCCAGGTCCGAGTCCCGGTCCTCGAGCGCCTTCTTCGACTTCTCGGCGAGCGCCTTGACGTCGTCGCAGTACTTGTCGACCTTGGCGTTGCCGGTCGACGAGCCCGAGCCCGAGTCCTTCGAGCTCGAGTCGTCCTTCGAGTCCGAGTCGGACTTCTCGGCGCTGGTCTTGGACGTCGTCGACGTGGAGTCCGCCGAGTCGTCGCCGCCGCAGGCCACCAGGAACGCAGCCGGCAGCATCAGCACCAACGCCACACCCAGAACACGCTTCATGAGTCACTCCCCTTCCGGTCCGCCGACCCGACGGCGCGACGGCTCCTTCTTATCCCCTCGGTCACGCCACCGGCGCGCATGAGCACCACGGCGCGGATCGGCTCCCCGGGGTCAGAGCACGGCCGAGGTCGTCCGCTGCAGGGGCCGGCGGACGCCGCGGGCCCGGGCCACGGACGTGGGACGCCCGAGCAGGTAGCCCTGACCGAGTCGGACGCCGGCGTCGACCAGCGCCCGGCGCTCGCCCTCGGTCTCCACGCCGGTGGCGACCACCTCGCAGCCGTGCTCGTCGGCCGTGGCCACCAGGGTGCCCACGTAGGCCTGGCGCTGCGCGTCGATCTCGATGCCGGTGACGGTCGAGCGCGACAGCTTCAGGTAGGACGGCCGGAGCCGGGACACGACCGACAGCCCCTGGTCGTCCAGCCCCGCGTCGTCGACGGCGAGCAGGGCGTTCGAGGCCAGCACCGCCTCCCAGTCGCTCGGCACGGTGTCCCCATCCGCGGTGATCTCGACGACCACCAGCCGGGGCGCCGCCGCGAGGTCCTCGACCAGGAGGTCAGGTCGCCCGGCGAGCGCAGATGACACGTTGACCGAGACCCACACGTCCTCGGGAAGGTCCGCAGCCGCGGACAGCGCGGCGCGCACCAGCGCGGCGTCCAGCTCGTCGGCCCGACCCGCACGCGCCGCCTCGGCGAGGACGTCGACCGGGGCACGGCCGTCGGCGAAGCGGGCGAACGCCTCGAACCCGCCCGGCCGGTCGGTCTCGAGATCCCGGATCGGCTGGAACACCGTCGAGAACTCCACGCCGTCGAAGGTGTTGGAGCTCCCGGCCAAGACCGGCTCGGGACGGCTCGCGACCGGCGCCGGGACGAGCCGCTCGGCCGGCGACGCAGGCGCAGGACGCTCCCCGCCCACGACCGACGTCTCGGCCGCGTCGGTGCTCCCGTAGTAGAGGACCGACGCCCAGTCGACCGCCGACGCCGCCTCGGTCGACGTGGACTCGACGACCGGCGCCTTCGGCGGCGGCACGGGCTGGTAGAGCCAGCTCCGCAGCTGGAGCCACAGGTCGACCGCGCAGTTGCCGATCCCGACGAACGCCACGATGGCGTAGCCGGCGAGCACGGCGTTGAGCACCGCGTAGACCAGGTTCTCCCAGCGCGAGAGCTGCAGGTCGAGGGCGATCGTGTACGCCGAGAGGGCGACGAGCGCCATCGGGGCGAGGATGTAGAACGCCCGCGCCGTCGTGCGGTCCCGGACCTTCGGCGTGCGCTTGAAGGCGCTCTTCTCACCGGTCACGAGCTGCAGCATCGAGGCGAAGCTGCCCGACAGGTTCACCGGCAGCAGGATCAGGTTGAACCCGTAGATCCGGAACACGTCGCTGCGCTTGTAGCCGCAGTAGCGGAGGTCGCTCGCCATCATGAAGAAGTACGGCAGGGCGACGAGCAGCAGGATCGGGTTCAGCAGCGCGCTGTTGAACGGGTAGCACAGCATCACCAGCAGGCAGACCGACGACCAGAAGATCGACGCCATGTAGTTGACCCGGAGGAAGAGCTCGCCGAAGCGGTTCTGCTCGTCCCGGCCGCGCCGGGCCTTCACCTGCTTGCGCAGCTTGGTGAGGATGAGGAGGCCGCCGTTCGCCCAGCGCTGGCGCTGGATGCACAGCGAGCCGAAGTCCGGCGGCGTGGCCGAGTAGGCGAGCCGTTCCGGGTAGTTGTAGAGGGTCCAGCCGTGGACGCCGAGGTCGATCGTCGACTCCGTGTCCTCGATCACGGTCCGGTCCTGGATGTAGCGCCGGATCTCCCAGTCGCCCTCGAAGTCGACCTCGCAGATGTCCTCGAGCGCCCGCTTGCGGAGGATGGCGTTGGCGCCCACCCAGAACGTCGCGTCGTAGTGGGTCATGCCCTGGTGGACGATGTGCTGGAGATCGGTGGTCGCCCCGGCGATCCGCTCGATGCGGGTGCCCGAGCCGGGATACGAGCTGTACGGCGTCTGGGCCACCGCCACGTGCGCGTGGGCGCCCTGCTCCATGAGGTAGAGGATGCGCGCCGTGTACTCCGGCAGCAGCACGCTGTCCGCGTCGAGCGTCAGGATGTAGTCGGTGTCCGGCAACGTCATCTCGGCGACCCGGGGAGCGCAGGCCACCAGGGCGTTGCCGAGCGGCGTGACGACCTCCCGGTAGCTCGCCCCCATCAGGCCGATGTAGCTGTTGAGGTTCATCGCCTTGTTGGGCGCGTGCGACAGCGACACGTACTTCTTGCGCTCGAAGCTGGTCAGCTCGGCCCTGAACGTGGACACGAGCCGTCGGTGCAGCTGGCGCATGCGCCGCACCGGCAGCACCGCGCCCTCCGCCGCGGCCGCGCCCACGGCCACGCCGATCACCTCCAGGTCGTCCGCGAGCGCACCGACCACGCGCTCCGCGAAGAACACGTCCGCGTGGTCCACGATCTCCTGCGCGGCCGCCAGGTCGCGCAGCCACGCGACCGCGCTGCGGTAGTCCTCCGCGAGCGACTGCATGGCCGCCACGGTGGGCGGCGTCTCGTCCTCGCGATGGAGGTCCTCGAAGCGCCGCAGCGACGACTCGAACCGGCGGAGCGGCTCGTCGAGCTGGGCCTGGATCCGTCCGGGCAGCGTGCGGGCCTGCTCCAGCAGCGCAGCGGCGTGCGCGTCGGCGGGCTCGGGCGGGTCGTCGATCAGCAGGACGACGCGCAGGCTCGGATGCTCCTGCAGTGCGGCGGACAGCAGGGTGGCGCGGACGACGCGCTCGTCCTCCTGGTACGACGGCACGAGCACGGTCAGCGACGGCGAGCTCTCGTCGAAGAAGTCGTCGAGCGCGGCCCGGGGCGCCCGACGGTGGGAGCGGCTGCGATAGAAGAACCCGATCCGGGTGATGAGGTACGCCATCGCCGATGCGGTTAGCGCCGTCACCACGGCCATGTAGACGATCGCCTCCACCACCAGGCGGGCGCTGTTCGCGCGGCCCTCGATGAACTGCTGGAAGATCGAGAGGCACATGTAGGCGAACCACGCCGACACCGTGAGGACGATCGCGAGGCGGCCCATGCGGATGCGTCGCTCCGACACGGGCGGCGGCACCATCGGGAGCGGTTCGCTCCGGCGGTCGCTGCCCCACTGACGGCGACGGGCGCGAGGTGCGTCGGTCGTCGGCTCCATTCGTGCTCCAGTGCTCGGGGGTCCGGGACTCCCCTGTCGGCTCCGGTGGTCGGGAGTTGCGGGGATCGGCCGGTTCGGACCGATCGGACATGACGCCGCCGACCGCTCACGGTCGTCGAGGGTCGGCCGATGGGGAGCCGTGGATCGACCGCGTGTCGACCCGTCCGATCGACGCGAGGAGCGAACACATGCCGACCCCCGATCCAGTGGCGACGCCCGCACCCGTCGCGCCGGTGGGGCCGACCGAGCGGCTCTCGTGGGTCCGCCTGGGGATCCTGGTCCTCGTGGTCCTCGCGGTGGCGGGCGTGGCGCTCGCCGGCGTGCAGCGCGCCGTGGCCGGGGAGCGTCCCCGGGTGAGCTCCTGGTTCGTCCCGTACGTGGACGCGACCCTCACGCCGACCTACCAGTTCCAGGACCCCCACGCGAACCCCGCCCGGGACGTGGCCCTCGGGTTCGTGGTCGCCGATCCGCAGTCGCCGTGCGAGCCGAGCTGGGGCGGCTACTACTCGCTCGACGAGGCGGGCGACCAGCTCGAGCTCGACCGGCGGATCGCGCAGCTCCGCGCCGCCGGCGGCGACGTCACCGTGTCCTTCGGTGGTCAGGCCAACCAGGAGCTGGCGGTCGCCTGCACCGACACCTCGGCCCTGACCGACGCCTACCGGGACGTGGTCGAGCGCTACGACGCCACGACGATCGACCTGGACATCG
>JAEXGP010000191.1 GCA_023450775.1 Actinomycetes bacterium
TCCGGGGCAGGTGGCGCAGCTTCTGCTCGTGCGTGCCGAAGTCGACGAGCGTGGCGGCGAGGATGCCCAGGGTGGGGACGTTGAGCGAGAACGGCATGTCGTAGGGCACCGACTCCGCGGTGAAGGCACGCTGGTGCTCGGGGCTCAGGCCCAGCCCGCCGTACTCGGCGGGGAAGCAGATCCCGGCGAAGCCGCCCTCCCACAGCAGGGCCTGCAGGCACCGCTCCTTGTCCCGCCGCTCGTCGCCGCGGTCGTTCCAGTCGTCGCCCCGTCGGGGCATGTGGGCGTCCAGCCAGTCCCGTGCCCGGGCGCGGAACTCGTCCACCGGCTCGACGTCGGCCACCACGGGGTCCGCCTCCTCGACGCTCACGGCGCCGTCTCCAGCAGCCGGCCGGCGATGCGTTCGGCGTGCTCCTCGGGCGTGCCGTGCGACGCGCGGTTCACCGTGACCCGGCGGAGGTAGAGGTGCAGATCGTGCTCCCACGTGATGCCGATGCCGCCGTGGAGCTGGATGCAGTCCTGGACCAGCTCGGTGGCGTGCGGACCGATCCAGGCCTTGGCTGCGCTCACCACCTCGGCGGCGTCGGGCGTGGACAGGGCCATCGCCCGGGTCGCGGCCGTGGCGATCGCGTGCGACGCCTCCAGCCACATCTTCTCGTCGGCCATGCGGTGCTTGAGCGCCTGGTAGGAGGCGAGCGGACGGCCGAAGGACCAGCGGTCGCCCAGGTACTCCAGCGTCATGGCGAACACGCGGTCGATCGCGCCGACCGTCTCGGCGCACTGGATGGTGGCCGCCAGGTCGCGCTGGCGGGCGACGCTGGCGCGCACGTCGCCGCGGTCGTCCAGGATCGCGCCGTCGTCGACGACGGCACCGTCGAGCTCCACCCGGGCGTGGCGGCGCACCAGGTCGAGCCCCTCGAGCGGCGTGATCGTGACGCCGGGCCGATCCGAGCGCAGCAGCACCTGCGCCGGTCCGTCGAGCGTCTGCACGCCGACGAGCAGGTGCGTCGCCGAGACCGCGGCCTCGACCGGTGCGCACGTGCCGTGCAGCTCCAACCGGCCGTCCGACCGACGGCGGCCGTCCACGTGGTGCGGTCCGCACCACGCCGCGACCTGGGACCCGTCGAGCAGTCCGGGCAGGACCTCGGCCCGCTGCTGGGAAGTGCCCAGACGTCCCACGGCGTCCGCGACCACGCTGACGGGTCCGAGCGGTCCCGGCGCCACGAGCCGGCCCATCTCCTCGGCGACGAGCACCAGGTCGAACAGGCCGTGATCGGACAGCGAGCCGCCGCCGTCGGCCTCGGGCACCAGCAGCGACGTCCAACCGAGCTCGGCGCCGCGGCGCCACACCGCTCGGTCGAACCCGTCGGGGTCGTGCTCCAGCGCCCGGGTGGCGGGGACGGGGCACTCGGCGTCGAGGAACCGCCGGGTGGTCGCGACGAACGCCTCCTGCTCGGCGCTCAACTGCAGGTCCAACGCCCCTCCACCTCGCTCGGCTGCGGCTCCACGACGCCTCGGCGTCGCGGCCCTCCCTCCCCGGTGGACCGGAGTGTAAGGTCTTCTAACAGCGATGTCACCTCTTGGTCCGGCCGCCGGTCCCGGGCCGCGGCGGCATCCGCCGAACCGAGCGGTCCGCACCAACGGGGGTCCACATGCCGACTCGTCAGCTCGACTTCGAGGTGTTCGACGCCGACAACCACATGTACGAGACCCCCGACGCGCTCACGCGGCACCTGCCCGACGAGTACGCCGGCGTCGTCCGCTACGTCCAGGTCGACGGCCGGACCAAGATCGCGGTGGCCGGGCGGATCAGCGAGTACATCCCCAACCCCACCTTCGAACGGGTCGCCGCTCCCGGAGCGCAGGAGGAGTACTTCCGTCACGGCAACCCCGAGGGCAAGAGCCGCCGCGAGATCATGGGCCGCGCGATCGAGTCGATCCCCGCGTTCCGCGAGCCGGGCCCGCGGCTGGCGCTGATGGACGAGCAGGGGATCGACCGGGCGCTCATGTGGCCCACGCTCGCGAGCCTGGTCGAGGAGCGGCTGCGCGACGACCCCGACGCCATCCACGCGGTGGTCCACGCCCTGAACCGCTGGATGCACGACGAGTGGACGTTCGACTACGAGCACCGCATCTTCGCCGTGCCCGTCGTGACCCTGCCGATCGTCGAGCGCGCCATCGAGGAGCTCGAGTGGGTCGTCGAACGGGGCGCCCGGATCATCCTGGTGCGTCCGGCGCCGGTGCCGGGGCTCCGTGGTCCCCGGTCGTTCGCGCTGCCCGAGTTCGACCCGTTCTGGCGCCTGGTCGAGGAGGCGGACGTGGTCGTGGGGATGCACGCCTCCGACAGCGGCTACCAGCGCTACCTCAACGAGTGGGAGGGCATCCGGGAGGGCGAGTTCACGCCGTTCCGCGGCGGCTCCGGCTTCGCCGCCATCATCGGCGGCCAGCACCGGGAGATCACCGACACGGTCGCCTCCGCCGTCGGCCACGGGCTCTGCACCCGGTTCCCGCGGCTCAAGATCGTGCCGGTCGAGAACGGCAGCGGGTGGGTGCGGCCGCTCGTCGAGGACATGCGCAACGCCTACGAGTTCAACCCCCACGTGTTCGACGAGGACCCGGTCGAGGTGCTGCGGCGCAACGTGTACGTCCACCCGTTCCACGAGGACGACACGCCGGGTCTGATCGACGTGATCGGGGTCGACAACGTGGTCTTCGGGTCGGACTTCCCGCACCCCGAGGGCATGGCGGACCCCCTCAGCTTCGTGGACGAGCTCAGCGGATGCCCGCCCGACGCGGTGGCCAAGGTCATGGGCGGCAACCTGAGCCGCCTGATGAACGTGGCCTGAGCCGTCCGGGCGGTCGGACGGTGGGGTCGAGGGGGCAGACGTCGATGCGGCAGGATCTCGACGACACGGGCATCGCGCCGAGGGGGGACCGATCACCGTGAGCGACGCGCCGCACTTCCCCGAGTTCACGCCGACGAGCGGCACGCTCGCCCGGAACTGCGCGGCGCGGTGGGGGGACCGCGACTTCGTCGTGCTGGGCGACGAGCGGCTCACCTACGCCGAGGCCGACTCGCGCTCTGCGTCGCTCGCCCGCGGCCTGCTCGCGAGCGGGGTGGGCAAGGGCTCGCGCGTCGGCCTGCTCGCACCCAACGGGCCGGACTGGGTGGTCGCCTGGCTCGCGGCCACCCGGATCGGGTCGGTCGTGGCGCTGCTCAACACGTACAGCAAGGCCGAGGCGTTGGGCAGGACCGTCCGCCACGCGGACATGTCGCTGCTGCTCACGGCCGGGTCACACCTGGGCCACGACTACCTCGACCGGCTGGAGCAGGCGGCGCCGGGCCTGGCCGGCCAGGACCACGAGCGGATCATGGTCCGCTCCCACCCGTACCTCCGCAGCGTGTGGACCTGGGGCGCCGCCGCCCGGCCGTGGTGCGGCGACGTGGTGGGGCTGCACGAGCGGGGGGAGGACGTGGACGCCGCGCTCCTGGACGAGGTGGAGCAGGAGGTCCGTCCCTCGGACCCGATGGTCGTCGTCTACTCGTCGGGCAGCACCGCGGAGCCGAAGGGCGCGATCCACGGCCACGGCGCCACCGTCCGCCACGCGCACAACCTGAGCCGCATGCGCGACCTCCGCTCGGACGACGTGATCTACACGCCCATGCCGCTGTTCTGGGTCGGAGGCTTCAGCTTCACGCTCGTGGCGGCCATGCACGTCGGCGCGACGCTCGTGTTCGATGAGCAGTTCGAGCCCGGCGCGACGCTGGCGCTCATCGAGCGCGAGCGCGTCACGCAGGTCCTCGGATGGCCGCACATGGCCCGGGCGCTGGTCGACCACCCCACGTTCGCCACCCGCGACCTGTCCTCGGTCCGCAGCGGCAGCCTGAACGCGCTGCTGCCCCAGTCCGAGCAGGCCGGCGCGGACGTGCCCCGGCTCAGCTCCCTCGGGATGACCGAGACGCTGGGCCCGCACACCTTCGCGGGACCCGACGACCTGCCCGAGGGCGACGACGTCAGCTTCGGCCGGTCGGTGCCGGGCGTCGAGCACCGCATCGTCGACCCCGTCACGATGGAAGAGCTGCCCGCCGGCTGCGACGGCGAGGTGTGGGTCCGCGGCTACCCGGTGATGCTCGACGTGCACAAGCGCGAGCGGGCCGACGTCTTCACCGCGGACGGCTGGTACCGCACCGGCGACTCGGGGCACTTCGACGGCGTCGGCCACCTGCACTTCGCGGGGCGGCTGGGCGACCTCATCAAGACGGCGGGCATGAACGTGACGCCGCTCGACGTCGAGATCGTGCTCGAGGACCTCCCCGAGGTGTCGCTGGCGTTCGTGACCGGGGTCGACCACCCCGACCGCGGCCAGGACGTCGTCGCAGCGGTGGCCCTCCGCCCGGGCGATCACCTGGACGAGGAGCAGGTGCGGTCCCGAGCGGCGGAGCGGCTGGCCTCGTACCAGGTGCCCCGCCACGTCGCCGTGTTCGAGGACCAGCAGGCGCTGCCGTGGCTCGACTCGGGCAAGCTCGACCGTCGCGCCCTGGCGGCCGGGTTGGCCGCCCGCTTCGGCCCGGGGCCGGACGACCCAGGATGAACGGGCGCCCGAGGCACCGGGACCTGGTCGCCGATCCGGTCAGCGGCCGTCGTCGCGGCTGAGCAGCATGGCGCCTGCGATCGGGCCGCCGCCGTTCGCGACCGCGGCCACGCGCACGTCGCGGCCGGTCACCTGTCGCTCGCCGGCGTCGCCGCGCAGCTGGAGGCACGCCTCGTGCAGGAAGCCGAACCCGTGCAGCCGCCCGGCCGAGAGCTGGCCCCCATGGGTGTTGAGCGGCAGCTCGCCGTCGAGCGCGATGCGCCCGCCGCCCTCGATGAACGGACCGGACTCGCCGCGCCCGCAGAACCCGAGCGCCTCGAGCCAGACCATGGCGAGGAAGCTGTAGCCGTCGTACAGCTCGGCCACGTCCACGTCCGCGGGCCGGAGCTCCGTCCGCTCCCAGAGCTGCGCCCCGGCGTCCCGGGCCGCCATCGTCGTGAGGTCGTCGAACTGGTCCCAGGACGGCCGGCCGCGCAGCGCCGTGCCGACGGCCTCGACCCGGGCGACCGAGTGGTCGACGTCGCGGGCGTGCTCCGCGACGGACACCACGACGGCGGTGGACCCGTCGACCGGGGCGTCGCAGTCGAAGAGGCGGAACGGCGTGGAGATCATGCGCGACGCGAAGTAGTCGTCGAGCGTCATCGGCTCGCGGTACACGGCCTTGGGGTTGCGTCCGGCGTTGCGCCGCCCGTTGATCGCGATCATCGCCATCTGCTCGGGCGTGGTCCCGAACTCGTGGAAGTGCCGCTGTGCGTTGAGGGCCAGCCAGTTCGCGGCCGAGTACGCCCGGAACGGGATCGTCCACTGCAGCTGGCCGCCCAGGCGGGTCACGCCGCCGCCCGAGGACACCCCGATGCCGGCGCGCCCGCCACCGCCCTGGGCGCTCCCCTCGGTGACCGTCCGGTACACGAGGACGTGGCGGGCCAGGCCCGCGGCCACCGCCATGACGGCGTTGACGACCGCCGCGAGCTGCGCTGCGCCCTCGAGGCCACCCGAGTGCCAGTTCAGCCGGAGCCGCAGCGCGTCCTGCACCTCGGGCGTGCCGGGGCCGGAGAAGCCGGCCAGACCCGCGCCGGCCCCCGGGTAGGTGCTCAGCCCGTCGATGTCGGCCGCGGTGAGGCCGGCGTCCTCGATCGCCTCCAGCGCGGCGTCGACGGTGAGCGAGAGTTCGCTCCGGCCCAGCCGCCGGCCCACGTCGGACTGTCCGATGCCCGAGATCACCGCCCGCCGCTCGACGTCGGTCACGACGCCCCCGCCTCGTCGGGGTGGCGGTCGGGCACGAACACCGGGATCCACACGTCGTCGTGGTGCTCGAAGGTGACGCGGACCGCCATGCCGATCGCCACGTCCGTGGGATCGCAGCCGACGACGTTGGTGGTGAGCCGGAGTCCGGGCTGCTCCTCCAGCTCCACGACCGCGATCGACCACGGATCGGCGGAGCCGTCCCACGGATGGTGGTTGACCGTGCACGACACGACCGTGGCTCGACCGCTGACGGGCCGGGGCGCCACGTCGCGGCCACCGCAGTCGGGGCACCGCGGCGTGGGCGGGTGCAGCCACGTCCCGCAGTCGTCGCAGCGGAGGAACCGCAGCACGCCGTCGCGGCCCGACGTCCAGAAGAACCGGTTGTCGTCGTCGAGGACCGGCAGGACGCGGAACGGCGCGTCGCTCACGAGGCGGATCGGCCCATGCGCTCGGCGAGCGTCATGGCCGTCACGATGCCGTCGTCCTGGAACTTGCCGGTGCCGTGGCTGACCGGCGTGGTGTCGACGTCCGCGGCCCGGGCGCGCAGCGCGCCGACGGTGGCCTGGTCGCGCGGGATGTGGACGAACGGGTCGTAGCGGAAGTTGCGCATGGCGTTGAGGTGGGTGATGCGGTCGACGTCGGCGTCGGGCAGGCCGTCGAGGTACTGCATCGCCATCTCGGGTGAGCTCGGCCACGTGGAGTCGGAGTGCGGGTAGTCGCACTCCCAGTGGATGTGCTCGGGGTCGAGGTGGTGGCGCACCTCCATGCCCACCGCGTCGTCGATGAAGCAGGTCAGCACGTGCTCGTTGAACACCTCGCTCGGCAGCCGGGCCCCGAAGTCCTGGTTGGTCCACGCCCGGTGGTGCCGGTACACGTAGTCGATCCGTTCCAGGAAGTACGGCACCCAGCCGATGCCGCCCTCGCTGAGCGCCACCCGCAGATCGGGGAACTTCCGGAACACGGGGGACCAGACCAGGTCCGCCGCGCACTGGACGATGTTCATGGGCTGCAGCGTGATCATGGTGTCGATCGGAGCGTCCATGGCGGTGATCACCGTGGTCGACGAGGACCCGATGTGCAGGCAGATCACCGTGCCCTCGTCCGCGCAGGCGGCCAGGAACGGGTCCCAGTGGTCGCTGTGCCAGCTGGGCAGGCCCAGCTTCTCGGGGTTCTCCGAGAACGTCACGGCGTGGCACCCGAGCCGCGCCATCCGCCGGACCTCGTCGGCCATGGCCGCCGGGTCCCAGACGGGTGGCACCGACAGCGGGATCATCCGCCCCGGGTGGCGCCCGCACCAGTCCTCGACGTGCCAGTCGTTGTACGCACGGACCAGCTGCAGCGCCACGTCCTTGTCGTCGAGCGTCATGAAGAGCTGGCCGGTGAATCCGGTCATGCTCGGGAAGTTGAGCGAACCGAGCACGCCGTTGACGTCCATGTCGCGCACCCGCTGGTCGATGTCGTAGCAACCGGGCCGCATCTCCGAGAACGCGAGCGGATCCAGGCCGTACTCCTCGGGGATCCGCCCGGCGACGGCGTTGAGCCCCACGTTCGGCAGAGCGGCGCCCTCGAACATCCAGACCTCGCGCCCGTTCTCGAGCCGCTCGATCCGGGGCGCCCGCTCGGCGGCCTCGCCGCGGAGGCGGCCGTCGAAGAGGTCCGGCGGCTCCACGACGTGGTCGTCGACGCTCACCAGGATCAGCTCGTCGACGTCCATCGTGCTCCACCCCCGGGTGTTGCGCCGGTGCCCGCCGGGCTCCGACGCGCTCCGACTCGCTCCGTCACGGCGCCCCCGGCACCGATGTGACGTGGCCGTTAGATTAGCGGCACCGGTCCTCTCCCGACCGGCGCAGGGAGGACCCCGAGTGCCGGAGACACCGCGCCAGGTCGCTACCGTGTCGTCGATGGAAGCCAACGTCGTCCGGCGGCGACCGTTCGGCACCAACCCGGAGGTCGGCGAGCGGGGCACCGACACCAGGCGCCGGGTGCTCGCCGCCGCCCTGGAGGTGTTCGGCGAGACGGCGTTCGCCGAGGCGAGCGTGGAGCAGATCGCGGATCGCGCCGGCTGCTCCCGGCCGGCGTTCTACCAGTACTTCTCCTCCAAGGAGGACGTCTTCTGGACCCTGGCCCGCGGGCTCGGGAACCGCATGGTCGAGCTCGCCCGCCAGCTCGGTCCGATCGGCCCCGACGCGGAGGGCGTGGAGCAGCTCACCGCCTGGGTCGACTCCTTCATGCAGCTGCACGGCGACTGGGCGCCCGTCTTCGCCGCGTTCCCGTCGGCGAGCCGGGGCGAGCGCCAACAGGTGGCCAGGTCCGAGCAGATCACCGACGCCACGGGTCGTGCGCTGCTCAAGGCCTTCGGCGTCCGGCGCACTCGAGCGAGCGAGCGGCTGGTGACCAACCTGGTCGCGGTCCTGATCCGCTGCTCGTTCTATGCGGAGGCGGCGCCGACGGGCATGAGTCGCCAGCCGCTCGTGGTGGGACTCGCCCGCCTGATCCACCGCGTGCTCGCCGGTCCGATCGATGGCGTGAACCTCCGTCGGGGGCGCCCGGCGCGGCGCCGGCGCATCGAGATCGTCGTGCCGTCGGAGCCCGACCTGCGCCCCGAGCTGCGGGCCCGGGGCGAGCGCACCCGCCGGAAGCTCCTGGACGCCGGCGTGGCGGTGCTGCCCGAGCGCGGCTACCACGACACCCGGGTCGACGACCTGGTGGAGGCCGCGGGCGTGAGCCACGGGACCTTCTACCGGTACTTCGACAGCAAGGACGACTTCTTCCGCGTACTCGCAGGCGAGGCGTCCGCCCGGATGATCGAGCAGATCGACCGGCTGCAGCTCGACGCACCGCCGGACGAGCTCCGGGCGTGGCTGCGCGACTGGTTCGACGCCTACGAGGCCGACGGCGGCATCATCAGCACCTGGCAGGACATGCGCACGAGCCCGGAGCTCGCGGCGTTCTCGATGGAGGTGGCGGCCTCGGTGTTCACCCGGCTCGAGCAGCTGCTGGACCGCCGCGACTTCGGACACCCGCAGGTCAGCGCCACCCTGTTGCTCGCGCTGATCGAGCGGGCGCCGTACCACGTGTACACGCTCGGGTTCGGCACGCGCGACGAGGTCATCGAGTCGACGATCACGATCATCCGGCGCGGGTTCCTGGCGCTCGACGACTGACCGTGCGGACGCCGGTTCGGGGGGGAGCGGCTCATGGGGTGCGAGAGGACCGAGGGGCAGAGGCCGTCGTCGGCCGGGACCGGCCGAGAGGGTGACCCGTGCGCTTCGCGCTGACGCACCCGCTGGTGCACGGCCCCTACGACCCCGAGCTCGCGGCGGGGGCGGGAGTGGTGGCCCTGGCCCGCGCCGCCGAGGACGCGGGCTTCGACGGCTACGGGTTCACCGACCACCCGGCCCCGCCCCGGCGCTGGCTCGACGCAGGCGGTCACGACGCGCTCGACCCGTTCGTGGCGCTGGGCTTCGTCGCCGCCGCGACGACCACGATCCGCCTGGTGCCGAACGTGGTGGTCCTGCCGTATCGCAACCCGTTCGTCGTGGCCAAGGCCTCGGCCACGCTCGACGTGCTCTCCGGCGGACGGTTCACGCTGTCGGTCGGCGCCGGGTACCTCCGGGCCGAGTTCGCCGCGCTCGGCGTGGACGTGGACGAGCGCAACGCCCGCTTCGACGAGGCCCTCGAGGTGCTGCGCGCCGCGTGGTCGGGGGACGACGTCACCTACGAGGGCCGGTCGTTCGTCGCGGCGGCCGTGGTGCCGCGTCCGGTCCCGTCGGTGCCGCGGCTCCCGATCTGGATCGGGGGCAACGGGGCCAGGGCGCGAGCTCGGGTGGCGAGCCACGGCGACGGCTGGGCGCCGTTCCCCGCTCCGGCCGGGCTGGCCCGCACCGCCCGGACCACCGCGCTCGACACCACCGAGGAGCTGGCGAGCGCGATCGCGGACCTGCACCGCCGGCTCGCCGACGCCGGCCGCGACCCGGCGTCGGTCGACATCGCGTTCGGCTGCCACGCCGGTGGTGACCCCGCGGTCGACGACTTCGATCCGGCGGCGCACCGGGCCGGACTGGAGGAGCTCGCCGAGCTCGGGGTGACGTGGGTCCAGGTGGGAGTGCCCGGTGACTCGGTCGACCGGGCGGTCCGGACGGTCCGCCGCTACGGCGAGCAGGTGATCGCAGCGATCCGGTCCACGTCCCAGGCCGAGGAGTCGCCGTGAACGTCGTCAACCACGTGGGTCACCGGGTGTCGGACGTGGAGCGGTCCCGGCGCTTCTACGAATCGGTCTTCGGGTTCAGGACGGTCCGGGAGCTCGCCGTGCCCGACGAGCCGGCCTCCAGGCTGCTCCAGGTGCCGGCGCCGGTCGGGCTGAGGGCCGTCTACCTGGAGCTCGGCGGAACGGTGCTGGAGCTGCTGCACCTCGACCGGCCGGTGGACGGCGCGGCGCGCGAGCGGACGTTCCTCGACTCGGGGCTCACCCACCTGTCGTTCACCGTCGACGACGTCCCCGCCACGTGCGCCCTGGTCGAGGAGCACGGCGGGACCGTGCTCGCCGCCACCGACGTGTCCGGCCTGGCGATCATGGTGCGCGATCCCGACGGTCAGCTCCTGGAGCTCCTGCCGGTCAGCGGCCGGGCCGATCGGTCGTGAGGGCCGGCTCGGGGTCCCGCGGCAGGCCGAGCAGCCGCTCACCGATGACGTTGCGCTGGATCTCGCTCGTCCCACCGGCGATCGTCAGGCACCGGTTGGCGAGGAACCCGAACGTCCACTGAGCGGCCGGTCCTTCGGAGGTCGCGCCCTCGGCTCCCAGCAGGCGGAGGCCGAGCTCCTGGGTCCGCTGGTCGTGCTCCACCCCCAGCAGCTTGCGCACGCTGGCCTCGGCGCCGGGCGGTCCGCCGCGCAGCGAGCGCAGCGTGGCGCGCAGCCCCATCACCGCGATCGAGTGCGCCTCGGCCAGGAGCGCGCCCAGCTCGTCGAGCACCAGCGGGTCGTCGGCCGTGCCGAGCGCCGGCTCCGCGACCAGCGCCACGAGCGCCTCGATGCCGCCGCCGAACGACGAGCCGTTGGCCATGGACACGCGCTCGTTGGCCAGAGTGGTCCGGGCCAGCGGCCAGCCGCCGTCGACCTCGCCGATCACGCAGTCGTCGGGCACGAACACGTCGTCCAGGAACACCTCGTTGAACATCTCCAGGCCGGTCAGCTCCTTCAGCGGCCGGACGTCGATGCCGGGACTCCGCATGTCGACGACGAAGTAGGTGATCCCCAGGTGCTTGGGTGCGGTGCGGTCGGTGCGGGCCAGGCAGATGCCCCTGTCCGCCTCCTCGGCCATCGTCGTCCAGACCTTCTGGCCGTTGAGCAGCCAGCCGCCGTCGGTGCGGTCCGCCCGCGTGGTGAGCGCGGCCAGGTCCGAGCCGGCCTCGGGCTCGCTGAAGAGCTGGCACCAGGTGATCTCGCCGCGCAGCGTGGGGCCGACCCACCGGTGCTGCTGCTCCTCGGAGCCGTGGCTGGCGATGGTCGGTGCCGCCCAGGCGCCGACCTGCAGGTGCGGCACGCGCACGCGGGCGCGTCGCAGCTCCTGGTCGATGACCAGCTGCTCGACCGCGGAGGCGTCGCGTCCCCACGGCTCGGACCAGTGCGGGACGATCAACCCGGCCTCGGCCAGCGGGACCCTGCGGTCCTCCGGTTGGAGATCGGCGATCTCCTGGATCTCTGCCCGCACGCCGTCCCGCAGCGCTTCGGCCTCGGGCGGCAGGTCGAGCTCCAGTCGCCGCCGCACCCCGTCGAGCGCGGACAGGGCCAGGCGCCGGCGGTCCACGGAGGCGGGGCCGAACAGCTGGCGCAGGGCGAGCGCCCGGCGGAGGTGGAGGTGGGCGTCGTGGTCCCACGTGAACCCGATCCCGCCGAGCACCTGGATGCAGTCCTTGGCGATGTCCACGGACGCGTCCAGCGCCAGGGCGCCGGCGGCCGCCACGGCGACGCCGGCGGTCGCACCGTGCGGGTCGTCGGCGTCCATCGCCACGGCGGCGTCCCACGCCAGGGCCCGGATCTGCTCCAGCGCCACGAGCATGTCGGCGCAGCGGTGCTTGACCGCCTGGAACTGGCCGATCGGACGTCCGAACTGGCGGCGGACCGCCGCGTAGGCGGCCGCGGTGTCGACGCACCACGCCGCGCCGCCCGCGGCCTCGGCGGCGGCCAGCGTGAGGCCCATGTCGCGGACCGCACCCGACGTGAGGCCGTCGAGCAGCCGGACGGGGGTGGCGTGGAGCTCGAGGTGGGCGAGCGGCCGGGTGCCGTCGAGCGCGTCGACCGGCCGGACGGTGAGGTCCGCTCGCTCCACCACCGCCCACCGGTCCCCGCCGTCGGTGCGCACGGGCAGCAGGACCAGATCGGCCAGCGCGCCGCACAGCACCGGTCCGCTCTGGCCCGACGCCGTCCCGCGCAGCACCACGTCGGCAG
>JAEXGP010000271.1 GCA_023450775.1 Actinomycetes bacterium
CATCCAGATCTACGGGCTCACCGAGACCGCGCCGCTGCTCACCATGAACCGGCGGCGGGAGGAGTGGGACGACCTCGACCCGGCCGGTCGCGCCCGGAAGCTGGTCCGCGCCGGCGCGCCCGCGCTCGGCATCCGCATCCGCACCGACGACGAGGGCGAGCTGCTGGCGCAGGGCAACGTGATCCTCAAGAGCTACTGGGAGCAGCCGGACGCCACGGCGGAGGCGCTCGAGGGCGGCTGGTTCCACACCGGCGACGGCGGCGTGATCGACGACGAGGGCTACGTCACGATCGTCGACCGCAAGAAGGACGTGATCATCTCCGGCGGCGAGAACGTGAGCTCGATCGAGGTGGAGGACGCGCTGTTCTCGCACCCGGCGGTGACCGAGGCGGCGGTGATCGGCATCCCCAGTGAGAAGTGGGGCGAGACCGTGACCGCACTGGTCGTGCTCGACCCGTCGTCGGACCTGGCTGCCGCCGCGGCGTCCGACCCCGCGGAGGTGCAGTCGGTGCTGATCGCGCACTGCCGGGAGCTGCTGGCCCACTACAAGTGCCCCACGTCGGTGGAGGTGCGCGACGCGCTGGAGCGCACGGCCACCGGCAAGTTGCAGAAGTACAAGCTCCGCGCCCCGTACTGGGAGGGGCGGGAGCGTCAGGTGAACTGACCGACGGCGTCAGGCCGCGTCGCTGCGGGCGAGCTCCTCGGAGCGGGCCTTGAGGCCCTCGGCCTCCATGTCCACGAAGCGACGGGACTTCCGGCCTGCCAGCAGCCCGACGAGCGCGCCGATGGGACCGGTCTGGCGGATCGTCAGCGTGGCGGTGCTGGCACCTTCGCCGTCGGCGGCGACGGCGTGGATGCCGGTGGACCGCACGCCAGGGGCGGCCGACTCCCACGTGAACGACTCGCCAGGACGCCACTCGCTGACGGTCCAGGTCGCCGTGGGGAACCCGGGTTGGCGGACCTCGGCCGACCCGCCCTGGCCGAGCGGCGCGCCCGAGCCTGCTGACCCTGCGTCCGTGATCGAGATCGACTCGATCGACGCGGTCCACGTGTGCCACCGCTCGACGTCCGACATCACCTGCCACACGACCGAGGCCGGCGCGTCGATCCGGATGCTGCGCTCGTACTCCATGCCGCCGACCCTACCACTGCGATGTACCATCTGGTACATGTCATCCGACACCGTCGAGACGGGAACAGACCGGCGACGCGACCCCGCGACGCCGGCCGCTCCACGCGACCGGCTGCTGGACGCGGTCATCGAGTACGGCGGCCGCCACGGCCTGGCGGACACCAGCCTGCGGACCCTGGCCAAGGCGGTGGGCACGAGCCACCGCATGCTCCTGCACCACTTCGGGTCGCGCGACGAGCTGCTCGTCGCCGTCGTCCACGAGGTGGAGCGCCGGCAGCAGGAGACGCTCATGGACCTGGCGGACGCGGACGCACCCGAGATCGCCCGCGCCGCGATCGATCGGACGGCCGTGGGGCGCGTGTTCTGGGACCGCCTGGCCGATCCGTCGCTCGCGCCGCTCGAGCGCTTGTTCTTCGAGCTCTACTCCCAGGCCCTGCTCGGCGCGCCCTGGGCCGACGTGTTCCTGGACGGCATCGTCGACCGCTGGGTCGCCCCGGTCGCGGAGCTGCTGGTCGCCGACCGCGTCGACCGGGACACGGCCATGGCACGGGCCCGCCTGGGTGTGGCCGTCAGCCGGGGGCTGCTGCTCGACCTGCTGGCCACCGGCGACCACGCCGCGGTCGACGCGGCCATGGACGAGTTCCTGGCGATGTCGCGCTGACGCCCGGGGTCAGAGCCAGTCCCTGCGCTTGAACGTGAAGTACAGCGACACGGACGTGACCACGATCAGGGCTGCCGCCAGCCCGGCGCCCCACTCGGTGGCGATCCCGGGGAAGCGCACGTTCATGCCGTAGAAGCCGGTCACCAGGGTCGGCACCGCGATGATCGCCGCCCAGCTCGTGACCTTCTTCATCACCTGGTTCTGCCGGTAGTCGCGCAGGCTGAGGTTGGTCTCGACGATCGTCGACACCAGGTCGCGCAGCGAGTCGGTCGACTCCGTGATCCGCAGCACGTGGTCGTACAGGTCCTGGAAGTACGGATAGATCTCGGGGTTGACCAGGCCCTGCTCGCGCCGCATCAGCGAGCTGATCGCCTCGCGGAGCGGGAACGCCAGCCGGTGGAACTTCACCAGCGCCTGGCGCATCTGGAACCAGTGCTTCTGCTGCTGCGGCTCCAGCGGCTGCTCGCTGAAGATCTCCTCGGAGACGTCGTCGTAGTACTCGTCGAAGGTCTCGACGGCGTCGAAGTACTCGTCGACGATCACGTCCAGGAGCGCATACACGATGAACCCCACGCCGGTGTCGGCGAGGTCGATCACGCGGTCGCAGCGATCCATGACCGTGCTCATGTCGAAGCCTGCGTCCTTGCGGACGGTGATCACCCACCGGTCGCCGATGAACATGTCGATCTCGACGATCTCCAGCTCCGCCGACTCGGGGTCCACGCGCACCGAGTGGCACGCGAGGAACAGGTGGGACGCGTAGTGGTCGAGCTTGGGTCGCTGGTGACGCCCGAGCGCGTCCTCGACCGCGAGCTCGTGCAGGCCCAGCTCGTCGGCCAGGTCGTGGAGCTCGTCCACCGTCGGTCCGCACAGGTCGACCCAGACGATCGTGTCGGACTGCTCCAGGTAGTCGGAGACCCGAGCGACCGAGAACCCCTCCGCCTCCAGCAGCCCCTTGCGGTACGCGCGCGTGTGGGGGGTTTCGATCACCGCTCCATTCAAGCCGTGAACGGGGTCGAACCGGCGCGCGGACGCCGTCGGGTGTGCCGGGGCTCAGGTCCGCCGCCCGTCGCGCCGATGAGAGTGCAGCACCAGCAGAAGACCCGGGGCGTGGGTCACCGTGTCGGCCGGCAACCGCACGGTGGGGGCGCCCCACGCCCCATCGGAGACGGGAACCACATGCACGGACATCACGACGGCACGTCCGAGGACCTTCCGGACCTGCGCACGCCCACGAGCCCCGAGGGGCTCGGGCTGAGCCGATCGCTGATGGAGGACCTCGTGATCCGCCGGGCGGTCGTCGACGGGCGATCCCCGATGACGGCGCTCGCCGACCGGCTGCACATCTCGGTCACCGTGATCGAGGCGCTCCTCAACGGCATGCGCGACCGCAAGCTCATCGAGTACGACGGGATGGAGGGGCGCGCGTACGTCGTCCGTCCCACCGAGGCCGGCCAGCAGTTCGCCACGCAGCGCTCCCGGGAGAGCATCTACTCAGGCCCGATGCCCGTGCCGCTCGACCTCTACACGAACGTGGTGCGCCACCAGCGACCCGCGATCGAGCTGGACCACGACCGCCTCCAACGCTCGTTCTCGGATCTCGTCCTGTCCGACGGCCTGCTCGACCAGCTCGGCCCGGCGATCCACGGCGATGGCGCGATGTTCCTGTACGGGCCGCCCGGCACCGGCAAGTCGTCGGTGGCGGAGCGCATCATCCGCGCCTACGAGGACGTGGTGCTGGTGCCGCACTGCGTGGAGGTCGACGGCCAGATCGTGTCGGTCTACGACCCGACCTTGCACGACGCGATCGACGAGCAGCCCGCCGGCATGGACCGGCGCTGGGTGGCCTGCCACCGGCCCGCGGTCATCACCGGTGGCGAGCTCCACGCCGGCATGCTCGACCTGCAGCTCGAGCGCGACAGCGGCGTGTACCTGGCCCCGCTCCAGATGAAGGCGAACAACGGGATCCTGGTCATCGACGACTTCGGCCGGCAGGCCATGACGCCGGATGCGCTGCTCAACCGCTGGATCGTCCCCCTCGACCGCGGCGTCGACTACCTCACGCTGCTCGGCCGCAAGTTCGAGGTGCCGTTCGAGCTCAAGGTGGTGCTGTCGACCAACCTCGATCCGGCCAAGCTCGGCGACGAGGCGTTCTTCCGGCGCATCCACAACAAGATCTACATCGGTGCCTGCACCGACGAGCAGTTCGACTGGATCCTCTCCCGGGTCACCCGGAAGATGGGCATCGAGCTCGAGGCCCCCGCCGCCGTGCGGCTCCGCCAGGCCGCCCGCTCGCAGGGCGATGGCGAGCTGCGGGCCTACCTGCCCGGCGTGGTCTGCAAGCTCGCCAACGCGATCTGCCGCTACGAGAACCAGGCGCGGATCCTCACCCCAGAGCTGGTCGACCGCGTGCTGGCGCTCTACTTCACCGAGGACCTGGGCGTGGAGCGCACCGGGCCGGCCCCGCACCACACCGTGGACGTGCCGCCGTTCGCCCCCGACCCGCTGCTCGAGGCCGAGATGGACGCCCTGGTCCTGGTGGCGGCCGCGGCCGCGGCCACCGCACCGGCGGCCTTCACCGAGCCCGTCGCCGCCGAGGTGCCCGCCTACGC
>JAEXGP010000280.1 GCA_023450775.1 Actinomycetes bacterium
CTCCGGGCGGCGCTCGCCACGATGGGCAAGGGCCGTGACCACGAGCCACCGGCCGTCCTCTACATCGACCTCGACGGCTTCAAGTACGTCAACGACAGCCTCGGCCACGACGCCGGCGACGAGCTGCTCTGCGAGGTCGCTCGGCGGATGACCTCGGCGCTGCGCCCGGGCGACACCGTCGCCCGGCTGGGCGGCGACGAGTTCGCGGTGCTGCTCGACCGCTGCATCGACGCCACCGCGGCCGCCGAGCGCGTGCGGGCGTCGCTCGCCGACCCGGTCGTCCTGGCCAACGGTCCGATCTCGCTCTCGGCCAGCATCGGCATCGCCCGGGGCGGGCCCACCTCGACGCCGGCCTCGATGCTCCGCGAGGCGGACACCGCCATGTACCGCGCCAAGAGCGCCGGTCGCGGACGGTGGATGGAGTACGAGCCCGCGATGCGCGACGCCGCGGTCCGGCGCCTCCAGCTCGAGAACGAGCTGAGGGTCGCGCTGCGCTGCGGGCAGCTCCGCCTGGAGTACCAGCCCGTGGTCGGCGTGGAGGACCAGGCGGTCGTCGGGTTCGAGGCGCTCCTGCGCTGGCGCCACCCGGAGCTCGGCGAGGTCGGGCCCGACGAGTTCGTGCCGATCGCCGAGGAGATCGGCATCATCGACGAGATCGGCCGCTGGGTCCTCCTGGAGGCGTGCGGGCAGGCCGCCACATGGCGGTCGCGGTTCGGCGACCACGTCTCCATGGCCGTCAACGTCTCCGGACGCCAGCTCGAGTCGGGACGCCTGGACGCCGACGTGCAGCACGCGCTCGTGGTGAGCGGTCTGGACGCCGACGCGCTCGTCGTGGAGGTCACCGAGACGGCGCTGATCTCGGACGACGTGACGGCACTCGACGCCGTGCACCAGCTGCGGGCGCTGGGTGTGGGCCTGGCGGTCGACGACTTCGGCACCGGCTACTCGTCGCTCAGCCACCTGCAGCAGTACCCGGTCGACCTGCTCAAGATCGACAGGTCCTTCGTGGCCGAGGTGGCCGCCCACGACGACGGACCCGACCTGGTCCGCGGGCTGGTCGACCTGGCCCGCGTGCTCGGCCTGCGCACGATCGCCGAGGGCGTCGAGACGCCCGAGCAGCTCGCCCGGCTCCGGGAGCTGGGCTGCGACATGGCGCAGGGCTACATGTTCGCCCGCCCGGCACCGGCCGGGACGGCGGAGCTCATGCTGAGAGCGCCGTCGCCGGGCCGGTCCGGTCCGACGGGCCGACTGCTGTCGGGCCGCGTCAGGTGATGTCGAGCGAGAGCATCTTGATCGCGTTGCCCCGCAGGATCTTGTACTGCACGTCCGCCGGCAGGTGACCCATCATCTTCTCGGCCACCTCCTTGGTGTGCGGCCAGGTGGAGTCGGTGTGCGGGTAGTCGGTCTCGAACGTGACGTTGTCGACGCCGATCACGTCGAGGGAGTTCAGGCCGTGCTGGTCGCGGAAGAAGCAGCCGTAGACCTGCCGGTAGTAGTAGGTGGACGGCGGCTCGGGGATCAGGTCGGCGACGCCACCCCAGGCCCGGTGCTCGCTCCACACGTCGTCGACGCGCTCGAGGATGTACGGCAGCCAGCCGATCTGGCCCTCCGAGTAGGCGAGCTTGAGGTTGGGGAACCGCACGAGCACGCCCGAGAACAGGAAGTCCGACAGGCTGGCCATCGAGTTGTTGAAGCTCAGGGACGCCGCGACCGCCACCGGGGCGTCGGGCGACGTGGCCGGCATGCGCGACGACGAGCCGATGTGCATGCACACGACCGTGTCGGTCTCCTCGCAGGCCCGGAACAGCGGGTCCCAGTAGCCGGTGTGGATGCTGGGCAGGCCCAGGTGCGGCGGGATCTCGCTGAAGCAGACGGCGTGCACGCCGCGGGCGGCGTTGCGCCGGACCTCCTTGGCGGCCAACTCGGCGTCCCACAGCGGGATGATGCACAGCGGGACCAGGTGGCCGTCGGACTCGCCGCACCACTCCTCGACCATCCAGTCGTTGTAGGCGTAGACGCACGCCTCGCCGAGCTCGCGGTCCTTCGCCTCGGTGAAGGTCTGGCCGCAGAACCGCGGGAACGTCGGGAAGCACAGCGACACGTCGACGTGGTTCATGAGCATGTCCTCGACGCGGGCCTTGGGGTCGTAGCAACCCGGGCGCATCTCGTCGTAGGTCATGGGCGTCATCGTCATCTCGTCGCGGGAGTAGCCGACCGCGGCGACGTGACGCTTGTGGATGTACACGAGGTCCTCGAACACCCAGCAGTCGGCCTGCTGGCCGTCGTCGGTGAACTCCTGCTCGTAGGCGCCGCCACCGATGTGCTTCATGGCGCCGATCCCCCGGCGCTCGACCTTGGGGCCTCGGTCGCGGTACTTGGCCGGCAGCCACGTCTCCCACACGTGGGGCGGCTCGACGACGTGGTCGTCGACGCTGACGATCATGGGCAGGTCGCCGGTCTCGGCGGTGCCCTCCGACGCGACGGCCGGTTCCGTGCTGGGTTCGGTGATCGTCACCGTGCCTCCTCCCCCGGTCGGGACCGGGTTCTGCCATGCCCCCAGATCAGTTTCTGACGGGTCGTCAGAAACTGTACCCGTTGGGTGGCGTCGGGAGGAACCGCCCGGCGACGGTCACTCGACGGGCAGCGTGCTGCGCCCGTCGGTCGCCCACCAGCTGGCCGTGAGCTGGAAGCCCTCGACCGACGAGGTGGGCACCATCGCCTCGAAGCTCCGCCGGTAGCCCGTGTGGGCGATCAGCCAGCGGCCGTCGACCTTGCGGTAGGTGTCGACGTAGAAGGCGGCGCCGAACAGCAGGAAGTTCCAGTCGGTGTCGAGGACCGTGTCCTCGAGTGCCCACGTGGCGGTGGCCGTGTCGCCGTCCACGTCGATCTCGGGGTGGTGGACGCGGTGGCTCGAGTGGAACGCCTCGCGACCCATGTTGCGCGAGATGAACCCGACGATCTCGTCCCGACCCGAGTACGTGTAGTTGCCGCCGCTGTACGAGGCGGTCGCGTCCTCGGTGAAGACCTCCGCGAGGCCGTCCCAGTCCTTCTGGTCCAGGCACCGGAGGTACGCGTACTTGACGCGCTTGATGCGCTCGATCTGGATCAGGTCGTCAGCAGTGAGGTCGTCCACGCCCGCCATCATGCTGCGTCGGTGGCGGCGAGGCTCAGCGGACGGACCACGGCGGGGCCGCGGACTCGGTCAGGTCGACCACGAGCTCCGCGTCGACCGGCTCCGAGTCGATCGTCCAGCCCGGCAGGGCGGGGACGATCGTGAGCGGCACGTCGCCGGCCATCGCCGGGACGACAGCGGGCGAGAACAGGTCGGGCTTCACGATCCGGGGCACCGCCTCGGCCTCGACCACCGGGTCGGGGCGTTCCGGCAGGGTCCGACCCCATCGCAACCAACCGATCGCCAATCCGCACAGGAACGCGCCGAACATCATCGACAGCGCGAACACCAACTGCGCGAGTCGCACCAACTCGTACCGCATGTCTGCCCCCTCTGGCCCCCTGGACTGCCCCTGTCCCCCATGGCCTTCGCCGGCGAGCGGCGAGGACGTCACGAGACTGTAGCGTCACCGCCCGCGACGGCAACGGTTCGACGCGGACCGGCCCTCGCCCCGCGCCCGGGGCGGCGCCGGGACCGACGCATCCAGGGGGACCTCCGTTGTCACGGATCGACGAGCTGCTGGCCGAGCTGACGCTGGACGAGAAGGCCGCGGTGACCGCCGGTGTGGACATGTGGCACGGCGCGGCCGTGGATCGCGTGCGGCTGCCGGCACTGAAGGTGACCGACGGACCGGTCGGCGCCCGCGGCGCCCGCTGGGTCGGCACCCGGTCCGCGTGCGGGCCGTGCGGCTCCGCGCTCGGCGCGACGTGGAACCCCGACCGGGTCCGCGAGGTCGGCCGGGTGCTCGGGTCCGAGGCGCGGGCCAAACGCGCCAACGTGCTGCTCGCCCCGACGGTCAACCTGCACCGCTCCCCGCTCGCCGGGCGGAACTTCGAGTGCTACTCCGAGGACCCGTACCTGTCCGCCGCGCTGGCGGTCGCGTTCGTCGACGGAGTGCAGTCCACCGGCGTCGGGGCGTGCATCAAGCACTTCGTCGCGAACGACAGCGAGTACCAGCGGCACACGATCTCGTCCGAGGTCGGCGAGCGGACGCTGCGGGAGCTGCTGCTGGTGCCGTTCGAGGCCGCGGTCGAGGCCGGGGTGTTCTCGGTCATGTCCGCGTACAACCGCCTGAACGGCACGTACTGCGCCGAGCACACGTGGCTGCTGCGGGACGTGCTCAAGGGCGAGTGGGGCTTCGACGGGGTCGTCATGTCCGACTGGTGGGGCACCCAGAGCGAGCGCTCGGTGGAGGGCGGCCAGGACCTCGAGATGCCGGGCCCGGCGCGCCACACCGGCGCAGCCACCGCGCAGCGGGTGCGCGACGGCGAGCTCGACGAGGCGCTCCTCGACGACCAGGTCCGCCGGCTGCTCCTGCTGGCCGAGCGGACGGGCGTGTTCTCCAACGAGACGAGCACCGACGGCGCCGGTGCCGTGGAGTCCGACGCCGAGGTCCCCGCGCACCGACCGGTCCTGCGTCGCGCCGCAGCGGAGGCCATCGTCTGCCTCCGCAACGACCCCGTCGACGGCTCGTCGATGGTGCCGCTCCCGCTCGAGCGCATCCGACGCCTCGCGGTCATCGGGCCCAACGCGGCGGCCACCGCGCTGCTGGGTGGCGGCTCCGCGGCGGTCAACCTGCACCGCACGGACTCGATCCTGGACGGCCTGCTCGAGGCGCTGGGCGATCGCATCGGAGCCGGCGACGTGCAGGTCGTGCACGAGCCCGGCGTCGACTCGTCGCGCACCGCGCAGCCGGTGCCGCCGGGACAGATCCGCCCGGCCCGCCCCCAGGACGGGCCCGAGGGCGTGACCGTCGAGTACTTCGCCAACCGTGAGCTGGAGGGTGAGCCGGTGCTCGTGGAGTCGCACACCAACACGAAGCTCATGTGGATGGACGACGACGCCGTGCCCGCGTCGGGCTACAGCGTCCGGATCTCCGGGACCTTCACCGCCGCCGCCGACGGGGTCCACACGTTCGGTCTGGTCACGGGCGGCACCGGTCGCCTGCTGCTCGACGGCGAGGTGGTGCTCGACAACACCGAGGACCGTCGACCCGGCACGTCGTTCTTCGGACTGGGCTCGGAGGAGATCCGCACGACCGTCGGCCTCACGGCCGGCCAGGAGATCGAGCTCGTCGGCGAGTTCCGGTCGTTCCGCGACCTCTCGGTCGGCGCGCTGCTGATCGGCATGGTGCCGCCGGTGCCGGCCGACGCGCTGGACCGCGCCGTCCGGGCCGCCGCCGACGCCGACGCCGTCGTGCTCGCGCTGGGTCTGAACTCCGACTGGGAGACCGAGGGCGAGGACCGGGCCACGATGGCGCTCCCCGGCGGCCAGGCCGAGCTGGCGCGACGCGTGGTGACGGCCAACCCCCGGACGGTCGTCCTGCTCAACGCCGGTGCCCCGGTGCACCTGGACGGTACCGAGGCGGCGCCGGCGCTGCTGCAGACCTGGTACCTCGGGCAGGAGACCGCGGGCGCGGTCGCTGACGTGCTCCTGGGCGCGGCCGACACGACGGGGCGCCTGCCCACCACGCTCGGCCGCCGGGAGGAGGACTGGCCGTCGTTCCTCAACTATCCGGGCGACGCCGGGAAGGTGCTGTACGGCGAGGAGCTGTTCCTGGGCTACCGGGGCTTCGACGCACGCGGCACCGAGCCGGCGTTCCCGTTCGGCCACGGCCTGTCGACGACCACGTTCGCATGGAGCAGGCCGGAGCTGTCGGCCGCGTCGATCCAGGCGGACGAGCTGGTCGGCGCCACGCCGCTCTCCCCCGACGCCCACGGCGTCGACGTGGTCCTGCGGGTCGACAACACCGGTCCCCGCTCCGGCGCCGACGTGGTGCAGGTCTACGTGACCGACGTCGAGTCCGCGCTCCGCCGGCCCGAGCGCGAGCTGCGCGGCTTCGCCAAGGTGCACCTGGATCCGGGCGAGGCGACCGACGTCCGGATCACGCTCGGACGACGCGCCTTCGCGGCCTGGGACCCCGAGGCGTCGGCGTGGACCGTCGAGCCGGGCCGCTTCCTGGTGCACGTCGCCCGCTCGTCGCGCGACGTGCACGCCTCGCTCGAG
>JAEXGP010000288.1 GCA_023450775.1 Actinomycetes bacterium
CAGTGGCGCGACGAGGGCCGCACCGAGTTCACCAACCGCGAGGTCCGCCTGGACCCGACCCTCGAGCTGCCGGCGTTCCGCGACAACCTGGACAGCCGGCTGCTGCTGCTCAAGCGCCGCCTCGACGAGCAGGAGGCACCGGTGCGGATCGAGCGGACGGGTCGCGGCCGGTTCCGGCTCGACGTGCGCCGCCCGGTCGAGCTGGAGATCGGCACCGACGCCTGAGCGGCCCGGCCCGAACCCGGGACGGACCGCACCCACGACGGGCGCCACACGTCCCGAGTACCCCACCACCCCCGGTGCGCCCGAACCCGGGACGCCTCGCGCCCACGACGGGCGCCACACGTCCCGAGTACGGGTGTCGAGCGGGCGCGTGTCACGCCGTCGGTGGCGCGGGATCGTCCCAGGCCCGTGGGAGACTCGATCCGCCATGGCTGCCAGCACCTCCTCCTCCCGGACAGCGTCCAAGAAGGCCGCGACGAACCGCTCCGACTCCTACGACGAGAAGAGCATCCAGCTGCTCGAGGGGCTCGACGCCGTCCGCAAGCGCCCGGGCATGTACATCGGCGGCACGGGTCCCGAGGGCCTGCACCACCTGGTGTGGGAGCTGATCGACAACGCGGTCGACGAGGCAGCGGCCGGCCACGCCACCCTCATCGAGGTCACGCTCCACCGCGACGGCTCGGTCGAGGTGGCCGACAACGGACGCGGCATCCCGATCGGCAAGAAGGACGGCAAGCGCACGGCGCTCGAGATCGTCTTCACCGAGCTCCACGCCGGCGGAAAGTTCGGCGGCGGCGCCTACTCGGCGTCCGGCGGCCTCCACGGCGTCGGCGCCTCGGTGGTCAACGCGCTCGCCGCCAAGGTGGTGGCCGAGGTCGACCGCGACGGCGCCACCCACCGGCTCACGTTCGTGCACCGGGTGCCCGGCAAGGTCGACGCCAAGGGCCACTTCAAGCCGGGTTCGGCGCTCGAGGTGGTCCGCAAGATCCCACCCAAGCGCACCGGCACCCGCGTGCGGTTCTGGCCGGATCTCGAGATCTTCGACCCCGGCCTGTCGATCGACCCCGAGCTCGTCCGCGACCACTGCGCCCAGGTCTGCTTCCTCGTGCCGGGCCTCAAGGTCCGGCTGGTCGACAAGCGGGCGCCGGGCCGCGAGCCCGAGGAGTTCCTGGCCCGCGGCGGGCTGGCCGACCTGGTCGAGTCGCTCAGCATCGGCGAGCCGGTCACCGAGATCATCACGCTGCACGGCGTGGGCACGTTCGAGGAGAAGATCCCGGTCGACGGCAAGATGAGCCTCGTCGAGCGGACGTGCACCGTCGACGTCGCGCTGCGGTGGGTCAAGGGCTACGACACCGTCCTCAGCAGCTTCGTCAACACCATCCCGACCACCGAGGGCGGCACCCACGTGTCCGGCTTCGACCGGGCGCTCACCAAGGTGGTCAACGACTCCCTGCTCGCCGGCTCCAAGAAGCTGGCCAAGCTCGCCAGGTCGGGCAAGGACCGGGCCGAGAAGTCCGACGTGCAGGAGGGCCTGGTCGCCGCGATCAAGGTCACGTTCCCCGAGCCGCAGTTCAAGGGCCAGACCAAGCAGGAGCTCGGCACCCCCGCCATCGGTTCGATCGTGTACGAGGTCGTGCGGGACAACCTGGGCAACTGGATCGACGGCGGCGGCAAGAAGACCCACATCAACGCCCTGCG
Source organism: Actinomycetes bacterium (assembly GCA_023450775.1). Taxonomy (GTDB): domain Bacteria; phylum Actinomycetota; class Acidimicrobiia; order Acidimicrobiales; family Microtrichaceae; genus Dermatobacter. The sequence goes on from JAEXGP010000288.1 coordinate 1,702, forward strand.
GGAGAAGCTCACGCAGGCGGTGCTCAACCGCGTGCAGACCAAGGCCACGCTCGAGGCGCGCCGCAAGGCGTCAGCGCTGTCCTCGGCCGGCATGCCCGACAAGCTGGCCGACTGCCGGGTCCACGGGCCCGACGCCGAGCTGCTCATCGTGGAGGGCGACTCGGCCGCCGGCCCGGCCAAGGCGGGCCGCAACGCCGAGTACATGGCGGTGCTGCCGCTCCGCGGCAAGGTCGTCAACGCGGGCAAGTCCACGCTCAAGCAGGTGGTCGAGAACGCCGAGGCGCAGGCCCTGTTCACCGCGATCGGCGCCGGCTCCGGTCGGGACTTCAAGCTCGAGGACGCCCGCTACGGCCGGATCATCATCCTGTGCGACGCGGATGTGGACGGCAGCCACATCCGGTGCCTGCTGCTCACGCTGATCCACGCCTACATGCGGCCGCTGCTCGAGGACGGTCGGGTGTTCGCCGCCCAGCCGCCGCTCTACACGGTCAAGGTCGGCGACCAGACCATCCACGCGTTCTCCGAGGAGGAGAAGCTGCAGCTCACCGAGGAGCTCACCAAGGGCAACCGCAAGGCCGAGAACCTGCAGTGGGTCCGCTTCAAGGGCCTGGGCGAGATGGACGTCGAGGAGCTGGCGGTCACCTGCCTGGATCCGGGCACCCGCATCCTCCGCCGCCTGACCATGGACGACGCCCAGGCCGCCACCGAGGCCGCGGAGCTGTTCGACACGTTGTTCGGCAACGACGTCGCCAAGCGGCGTCAGTACCTGCTCGACCACTCCGACCTGGTCGACCGCGAGGCGCTGGACGTCTGAGCCGGGGGAACCGCCCGCCACCCGCCGTGGCGGCGGCGACCACGGACCGGGGCAGGTTCGCCCACCCGCCCGCCGTGGACACCCCGACCGCGCCCTCGGTACCGTGCCCTCCGGGGGATGCGAGGAGAGCTCCCAGGCCGGGAGCATGAACGGGGCGGAAGCGGTGCAGGACGGGCGTCTCATCAAGGTCGAGGGGCCCAAGCTGGGGCACATCCCGTCGTTCGACGGGCTGCGCGGCCTGTTCGTCGTCCAGGTCGTGCTGTACCACGCCGAGATCACGAAGTTCCTCGGCGGGACGCCGATCATCATCGACTGGTTCTTCGTCGCGAGCGGCTTCCTGATCACCACGCTGCTCATGGACGAGCACAACCGGGCCGACGACATCGACCTGCGGAACTTCTACACACGGCGCGTCCTGCGCCTGTTCCCGGCGATGTACGCCATGATCGCCGTGTTCAGCGTGCTGCTGCTCGCGGTGAACCTGATCCACCCGACCGAGGACACGAACCTCTGGTGGATCGAGTCGCTCGGCGCCGCGCTGTACGTGTACTTCCTGGCCGCGGCCCTGTTCCCCGGCTCGATCGGGATGATCGGCCACACGTGGAGCCTCACGGTGGAGGAGCAGTTCTACTTCTTCTGGCCGCCGCTGCTGCGCCGGACGCTGCGCAAGGCCACCCGTCGCGCCGACCTCTGGCTGATCGGCGGCGCGATCGCGTTCATCGTCGTGTTCTTCGCGCTGAGATCGGGGCTGCAGCACGTGATCACCGCGAGCGACGGGTCCGAACCGAAGTTCGTCGACGAGGGCCACATCACCTGGCAGGGCGTCGTCTACCGCATCGCGGCGGTCCGGCCCGACATGATCGTCTACGGCTGCCTCATGGCGTTCATCGCCCGCTGGATCCCCCGGCCGGTCCCCGACCACATCCGGCGGTTGCTCGCAGTGGGCGGCTACGTCGGCTGGTTCCTGTTCGGGCTCACGCTGCTCGTGACCAAGCCGGCGCCGCCCGGCGTCACCTCGCTGTTCGGCGGCACGCTCTACCAGGTGGCGCTGCTCGGGATCGGCGTGGTCGTGCTCGACGGCTACTTCCGTCAGGAGTCCTGGTACTCCCGGGCGTTCTCGGTCGCGCCGGCGCGCTGGCTCGGGCAGCGGTCCTACGGCATCTACCTGTGGCACGTGCTCGGCCTGCTGCCGTTCCTGCCGCTGATCTCCGAGAGCTACGGCGTGCGCAAGCTCGCGCTCGGGCTGGTCGCGAGCGCGACCGGGATCGGCCTCGGCCTGCTGTCGTACCGCTACATCGAACGGCGCTTCCTGCACATCAAGGACACGCGGTTCGCCAAGAAGTTCGAACGGACGCCATGACCGCCGCCGCACCGGAGCCCACCGCGACCCAGGGGCCGATCACGATCGACGCGCCCCCGATGACCTACGAGCCGGCGTTCGACGGCATGCGGGCCATCACCGTGATCGCGATCATGTTCTACCACTTCGGTTTCGAGCAGTACTACGAGGGCGGCGTCATCAACGTCGACGTCTTCTTCGTGCTCTCGGGCTTCCTGATCACGAACCTGCTGCTCGACGAGAAGCGCCGCGAGGGCCTGGTCAGCTTCCGCGGCTTCTACCACCGGCGCATCCTCCGCCTGTTCCCCGCGATGTACACGGTGATCGGCGTGTACGTGCTCGCGGCGATCTTCATCGGGCGCGAGCACCCCAGCATCTGGGCCGAGATCGTCGCCGCCGCGCTGTACAGCTACCAGCTGTTCCTGGGCTTCTTCGGCTTCGGCGACTCCGAGACCCCGCGGTACCTGCTGCACCTGTGGACGCTGTCGGTCGAGGAGTGGTTCTACTTCTTCTGGCCGGTGTTCCTGGTGGTGTCACTGCGCAAGGTGCGCTGGCAGAAATTCCTGATCGGTGGCTCGATCCTCTTCATCGCCTTCTGGATGGTCGTGCGGCTCGCGGGCAGCGCGGTGGGCGTGGACTGGGAGGCCGGCGGCGAGGCGTTCGACGGGCTGTCGTACGGCACGCAGGTGCTGTACCGCTTCTCGATCATGCGCTTCGACATGCTCGTGGCCGGCTGCCTGCTCGCGCTGGTGCGCCGGCGGATCGGCGGCGGCCTGACCCGGCAGCAGGAGCAGCTGCTCGGCGTGCTGGCCGCCATCGGCCTGGCACTGTTCCTGGGCGAGTCGATCCTGGCCGGGCGGGTGCACTTCTTCGACCCGTTCGGCAGCGTCGGGTTCAACCTGGCGCTGCTCGGCATCCTCCCGGTGGTGCTGTGGGTCCACTACCACCGCTCGGCCTGGTCGGTCGGGCTCCTCAGCGTGCCGGTGATGGTGTGGTTCGGGCGGCGCTCCTACGCCCTGTACCTGTGGCACGAGCTCGTCAACGGCGTGGTCCCGGCACCCCAGTCCAAGGTGGCGCTCGTCGTCCGGTCGTTCATCCTCCTGGGCATCAGCTGCGGCATCGCCGAGCTGTCCTGGCGCTTCATCGAGTCGCCGTTCCTCCGGCGCAAGACCGCCGCCTACGGCCGCGGCACGAGCGGGTTCCCGCCGACGCCGAAGCCCAGCGGCACCGGCTAGCAGCGCACCGGACGCGATGGGGGGGGCCCTCTCGGGCCCGCCGCTCGACCGCTCACGCCAGGGGGATGTCGTGGCGGTGCTGGTCTCCGGATCCCAGGGGGGTGTGATCCGGACCAGATCCATGGGCCCGGACCGCGTCCGGGCGGGGTGTCGTTGTTCAGGCCGCCGTGGTTCAGGCCGCCTTGACCGAGGAGACCGGGGCGCTGCGGTCGAGCAGCTGGTCGGTCAGCGGCGTGGCCGCCTTGGCCGCGGCGACGGCGACCGACTTGGTGGCGTTGACGACCTTGGTGGCGAACTTCGCCTGGTTGTCGATGAGCTCGAGGGGGGTGGGGATGACCTCGGCGTAGGGAAGGGCCGGGACCTCGGGCACCCGCTCGAGGAGCAGGGCGACGGCGACGCCGATCGCGTCGGCGACGGGCTGCTTGGTGCGCTTCACACCGTCGACGACCTTGTCCTGCAGATCGGTGACCGGATCGAGCAGCGTGTCCATGGTGACCTCCGCGGTCGGTGTGTCGCTCCTCGACCGGATGGGGGAGGTCGATCGAGCGATGGGGAGCCCTTTGCTCCCCGCTTTCGGGTGCTTACTGTAGCAAGCAGTTGCGAACTGCATCAATACCTTTGCTTGCAGAAGTTCGCAGACATCCGTCACAGCGGCCGCCCCGTCGCCGGGTGGCCCGGCCGCCGGGTGACCCGCCGCCGCACGTCGCCGACGGTTCCGCACCGGGAAGGATCCGGGGCCGCCGACCGTTGTCCACAACCGCAATACCCGACTATGTTGGTCGGGTATTGCGGCGGTCCCCCACACGGGTCCGTCGACCCGACACTGCTGCGATCAGAGGAGATCCAGATGGCCATCCGATTGGGCGACGACGCCCCCGACTTCACCGCCGAGAGCACCGAGGGAACGATCAACTTCCTCGACTGGAAGAAGGGCAGCTGGGCGGTCCTGTTCTCGCACCCGAAGGACTTCACGCCGGTCTGCACCACCGAGCTGGGCACCGTCGCCAAGCTGAAGCCCGAGTTCGACAAGCGCAACGTCAAGGTCATCGGCCTCTCCGTCGACGGCGTGTCCGAGCACGACGAGTGGAGCAAGGACATCGAGGAGACCCAGGGCGCGGCGCTGAACTTCCCGCTGCTGGCCGACCCCGACCGCAAGGTCGCGGACCTCTACGACATGATCCACCCGAACGCGAACGACACGCTGACCGTGCGTTCCGTGTTCATCATCGGCCCGGACGACAAGGTCAAGCTGACGCTGACCTACCCGGCGTCGACCGGCCGGAACTTCGACGAGATCCTCCGGGTCATCGACTCGCTGCAGCTCACCGCCAACCACAAGGTCGCCACGCCGGCCAACTGGAAGGAGGGCGAGGAGGTCATCATCGTCCCCGCCGTCTCCGACGAGGACGCCAAGGCCGTCTACCCCGACGGCTGGCGGGCCGAGAAGCCCTACCTGCGCTACGTGCCGCAGCCGGGCTGAACCCGACCGGGCGCACACCGCGCCGCATCCTGACGACCGACGAGGCGGACCCGCTGGGTCCGCCTCGTCCGCGTCGGTCGGTCGCACGCCCGGGCGGACGAGGCGCTCAGCGCTGGAGCGGGGCGATGACGAGCCGGTCGATGCCGTCGGGCGCCACGTTCTGCTGCATCACGGCGAAGTGCGACGCGCCGTCACTCACCCATTGGCTCGGGATCTCGGTGACCGTCCCGTCGTCGGTGTCGATGAGCCGGAACACCTCGACCTGGTCGGTGATCCAGGCGGACAGCACCACGAAGCGACCGCCGTCGAGCACCGTGCGCAGCGAGAACACCAGCGGGTCCGCCCACAGCGTGGTCACGTCGCCGGTCCCGGCGTCGACCGACGTCAGTGTGCCGAAGGTGGAGCTCCACACGACCTCGTGCGTCCCCCGGTCCCAACGCTCGACGGGCGGCTCCGCCGGCACCTCGGTGGCCTCGCCGGTGGCGAGGTCGATCGAGTGGCGGTAGATCGGCAGGCCGTCCCACGAGTCGGTGGTCATCGACTCGACGTACAGCGCCGATCCGTCGTCGGTGAACCGCACGCGCATGTGGTCGACCGAGGACGATCCGTCGAGTCCGGTGAGCTGCCGGACGGCGTGCGTGGTGAGGTCGAACACGTAGACCTCGTGGCACACGTGGTAGATCACCGGCTGCCACAGGGGCCGCTCGATGCAGTTGGCCGCGACGGGCCCGACCTGCTTGGACGTGTCGTTCGAGAGGAAGGCCACCTGCCGGCCATCGCGTGAGATGGCGGCGGCACCCCAGTAGCCGCCCACCGGGATCTCGGTGGTCGTCCCCCTCTCGTCGTCGTACACCCAGAAGCGATAGGGCGCGTTCTGGGCGCCCAGCTCCCACGGCGTCGCCGCGTACACGATCTTCGACAGGTCGCCGGTCGCGTCCTCGATCACCGAGTGGGTGAGCGTGGGCAGCGTGGCGACCACGCGACCTCCGGGTGGGATCGCCTGCCCGGTGGGTGTCTGACTCGGCGGGTAGCAGGCCGCGGCCACCAAGCCTGCCGTCAGGACGAACGCGCCCACCATCGCCACTCGCGCCGAACGCATCACGAAGCCCCCCGGAGTCCGCCGATGTCTCCCCCGGGGATGATCTCGGCACCGCCCCGCGACCACAAGGGGGAAACCTCATGCGGTCGGCGCGACACCGACGCAGGTCGACGACGGGCGGGTCAGGTCGTGACCGGGACCGCCGCCGCGGCGGCCAGGAACAGGTCGGCCCAGCGGGTGTCCGACAGGCCCATGTCGGCCAGTGCGCGGCCGACATCGGAGCGCTCCACACGCAGCTCGTCCAGATCTGCGAGCCGTCCTTCGGACCTCGCCTGGCACACCAGCCGGGCCAGGCCCACGACGGCGACCGCGACCACGTCCTCGCCGGCACCGAGCTCGGCCTCGGCCTGCACGAGCGCCTGCTCCCCCGCCGGACCCGGTTCGACCAGGGCGATCGCGATGTGTGCCCAGATGCGGTCCAGGTAGGTGGCGGGCTCGAGCGTGAGCACACGTTCGGCGGCGGTCCGGGCCTCCACGCCGTGGCCGCCTGCCGCGGCAACTAGCGCGCCGCAGGCCAGCACGTAGGCGCCGTCGGGTTCCTGGGCGACCGCGGCGCGGGCGAGCGGCAGGGCCTCGTCGATCCGCCCGGCCTGGGCCAGCGCGAGCGCGAACACCGCCTCCTGCGACGCGGACCGGCCCGACCCCGCAGCGACGATCCAGCGATCCGCGGTCAGGTCGAGCAGCCGCTCCGGCCGGCCGATCTGCACGCCGGTCACGAGCGCCACGCCCATGGCGAACTCGCCGACGCCGCTCTCGCCGTGCCCCGACTGGATCGCCTCGGCCAGCAGGTGCCGTCCCTTGCCGACGTTGCCGGCCATGATCTCCGCGCGCCCGGCGACGGCCAGCGCCTGCTCGGGCCCGACGGTGGCCGACAGCTCGGTGGACGACCGGAAGGCGGCGACGGCCTGGCTGGCGGTGCTCGACGCGGCCGACGTGTGGCCCCGCCACAGCTCCACGTGGGCCTGCACCGTGAGCATCATCCCCTCGCCGAAGCGGTCGCCGCGGCGCTCGCACTCCCGCAGGATCCGACCGGCGATCGAGGCCGCGGTCGTCAGGTCGCCCTGCTGCAGCCGGGTGAAGGCCATCAGGCCCTGGGCCCACGCCAGGCCACCGGGGTCGCCGACCTCCCGGAACGCGCGCTCCGACGCGGACACGAACGCGTCGGCCGCCTCGAGCCGTCCGTCGGAGAGCGCGATCCACGCGAGGTTCTGCAGGGACCACGCCTCGCCCCGTCGGTCGCCGATCGCCCGGAACGCGTCGAGCGCCGCCGAGATCGGTGCTTCGGCGCCGCGCGAGTCACCCCGCAGCAGCTCGGCCAGGCCGCGCTGGCGGAGCGCCTCGGCCCGACCGTGCGAGTCACCCACGCCGTCGAAGATCTCGATCGCCTCGGCCAGCTCGCCGTCGGCCTTGGCCAGCTCGCCCGAGCGCGCCGCCGCGATCCCCAGGCGCAGCAGCGCGTGGGCCCGGAGCCCCGGGTCGCCGAGCGCGTCCGCGAGCTCGAGCGCCTCGGCGGCGTCGCGGCGCGACCCAGGCTCGTCCCACGCCTCGGCCCGGACGCGGGAGCGGCCGATCAGGCAGCGGTAGCGCTCAGCGAGCGAGGACTCGTCCAGCAGGTCGAGCGCCTGTGTGTAGAGCCGGCGCGCCAGCAACCAGCCGCCGTCCATCTCGGACCGGCGGGCGGCCTCGAGCGCCCACCGCACCGCGTGCTCGACGATCCGCTCCGACGAGCCGGGCCGCCCGCCGAGGTCCCGGTCGAGCCGCGCTGCCACGACGAAGTGGCGGGCGATCGTGTCGATCGTGCCGTCGTCGACGGTGCGCCCGGCGGACTTGCGCTCCATGAACTCGGCGATGCCGCGGTGACGCACCAGGCGCTCGTGCTTGGTCAACCGGGCGTAGGCCACCTCCCGGATCAGGTCGGAGCGGAACGACCAGTCCGCGCCGTCGAACACGAGCACGTCCTTGTCCGCCATGGACTGGACGATCGCGCTGACGTCGTCGACGTCGCGCATGGCCGACGCGATCCGGTTGAGGACCTCGATGGGGCCCGACGAGCCCCACACCGCGGCGTCCTCGAGCACCTGCTGCTCCTCGACCGACAGCCCGTCGATGCGCGCTGCGACGAGGCCGCGGAGCGTGTCGGGCAGCGCCTCCGCGGACGCCGCCTCGGCCGCCTCGCCGTCCGCGCCCTGCTGGCCGACGAGCGTGACCAGCTCCTCCAGGTAGAAGGGGTTGCCGCCGGAGCGGTCGAGGAGGGTGGCCCGCGTGCGGGAGTCGAGCGCGCCGTCGGCGAGCGTGTCGAGCAGCAGGGCGGAGGCCCCGCGGTCGAGCGGGTCCAGGTTGATCACCAGCGTGTTGAAGCGCCCGATGCGCGGCGACCAGCGGTCCTGCAGCGCTCGCCGTGCCGTGCCGACGAACAGGAACGGCAGGCGCGCCAGCTGCACGGAGACCTCGTCGATGAGGTCGAGCACCGCCTGGTCGGCCCAGTGCAGGTCCGCGACGCGGATCATGATCGGACCCTGACGGACCGACGCCTCCAGGAACGACAGCAGCGCCTCGGTGGCGGCGGTGCGTGCGGCCGGACCGTCCAGCCCGCGGAGCGGGCCCTCGTAGCCCATCAGGTGCAGGAGCCCGTTCACGATCGCCGCCTGCTCGTCGGCAGCCGACGACGCGACGTCGTCCGGAGGATCGTCAGGCGCCGCGTCCAGCAGCTCGGCGCGCAGCACCGGCGTGGGCGCGGAGACCCTGGCGACCGCTCTGGCCGTGCGCTCCCGCGCCACGTCGAGCGGGTCGTCGCGCTGCACGCCGCACCCCGCTCGAAGGGCCTCGGCCACCGGCCACCACGGGTTGGCCTCGCCGTAGGGGACGCAGCGGCCGCCGAAGTGGGCCATGCCGTGCTCCAGTCCCGCCACGTCCGCCACCTCGTTGGCCAGCCGGGTCTTGCCCACACCGGCCTCGCCCAGGATCAGCACCATCTGGCCGCGGCCGCGTCCCACCGACACGCGCAGCGCATCGTTGATCGAGTCCATCTCCCGGTCGCGGCCGATGAGCGGGGTCTGACGCTGGCGGGGCCGGTAGCCGGGTGGCTGGACGGCCGCGAGTGCGGACCAGACGTTGATCGGGTGCTCGCGGCCCCGCGGCACCAACGCCCCGCGCGACTCGTAGGAGATCACGGCACGGGTCGACTGCTGCGTGCTCTCCCCCACCAGCACCTCGCCCGGCTCGGCGAGCGTCTGCAGCCGCGACGCCGTGTTCACCACGTCGCCCATGGCGGTGTAGTCGCCGCCGGCCCGCAGCGCGCCCACGAGCACCTCGCCGGTGTTGACGCCGATGCGCATGCGGATGCCGGCCCCGCTCTCGGTGGCGTAGGTGGCCAGCGTCTCCTGCATGCGCAAGGCGGCGCGCACGGCCCGCTCGGCGTCGTCCTCGTGGGCCACCGGTGCGCCGAACAGGGCGAGGATGGCGTCGCCGACGATCTTGTCCACCCGCCCACCGAACGCGGTGACATCGCGGACCAGTCGCTCGAACGCGTGGTCGACCAGCCGCTTGACCTGCTCGGGGTCCAGATGCTCGGACAGCGCGGTGAAGCCCACCAGGTCGGCGAAGAGCACGGTGACGACCCGACGTTCCTCGGTGGGGGCCCGGAGGGGCTGCCCGCACGACCAGCAGAACCGGGCCCCGGCCGCGCACTGTGCGCCGCAGCTGGGGCAATCCATGATCCGCCCAGCATACGGGGACCTGCGACAGCGGGACTTGTGCCCGGACGACCGGCGTCGGACACTGGTGCGGCTGCCGGGGGAGCAGCGGGAGACGGCAGCAGGGGCGGCAGTGACGATCACCGAACAGGACGACACCGGGGTGGCGCAGCGCCGCACGTCCGACCGCTGGGTGCTGCTGCTCGCCGCGGTGAGCAGCCTCTTCGTCCTGATCTCGAACATCTCGGGCATCGCGCTCGGCGACGACGGCGTGGGCTACCGCGCCACCGCGGACTCGCTGCTCGACGGCAACGGCCTGCAGTACTTCCTGGAGCACCCGCTGACCGTGTGGCCGCCCCTGTGGCCCGCGCTGATGGCGGCGGTCGCCAAGGTGACCCCGCTCGACACGGTCGGCGCAGCGATCGCCCTGAACGTGGTCGTCGCGTTCGTCGCCGTCGTGGTCGGCCACCGGCTGCTGCGGCGCTGCTTGGACGACGACCGGCTGGTCCTCCTCGGCACCGCGGTGATCGCGGTCGGCAGCTCGGCGGTCGGCTTCGGCCACCTGCTCATGACCGACTACGCGTTCTCGGTCCTCGTCGCCGGTCTGCTGCTCGTGCTGTTGAACTTCCGGGACCGCCGTTCGCCCTGGCTCCTCGCCGGCGCCGCCGGGCTGGTGTGGGTCGGGTTCTCGCTGCGCTACGCGGCGCTCTACCTCATCCCGGTCGCCGCGTTCTGGCTGCTCTTCCTGCCCGCACCCGACGGCGACCGCCGGCCCGCCGGGCGTCGCGTGCTCGAAGCGGGCGGCTTCGCGGTCGTCGCCGTGCTCGCGCCGCTCGCCTGGATGCTGCGCAACCGCTCGCTGGACGGCACGTTCACCGGGCCCCGGTACTCCTCGGCCCGCGGGCTGGTCGGCAACGCGTACGACATCCTCGCCACCGTCGGGAAGTTCCTGCTGCCCGGCGTCGCCAACGGCCGCGACCGCATCTGGGCGCTCGTCGGCCTGGTCGTCGTGGCGGTCGCGCTGGTCGTGGGCGTGCGCCTGCTGCTCCTCACCCGACGCGACGGCGAGAGCCTGGTGGCGCGGTCGGTGCGGCTGCTCGGCGGGTCCACCGGACTCGTCCTGCTCATGGGCGTCGGCTACCTGCTCTACATGCTCTACGTGCGGTCCACGACCGCGCTCAACGAGCTCGACCTCCGACTGCTCGAGCCGGCCTACCTGCCGCTCATGGTCTGCGGTCTCCGCCTGGTCGACGAGCTCGGCGTGCTCGACGCGCCGGGCACGGGCGACGCTGCGGCGGACGGCGGCCGGTGGGCGACGCGGGGTGTGCTGCTCGCCTGGGTGTGGGCGGTCGCGAACATCGCCGCCGGCCTCGTCGCCGTGGTGGCGTTCGCCGCGGGCAACCCGTACTTCGACGGCAACTACGGCTCCGACGAGTTCGAGCAGGTCCGGGAGAACCCGGCGCTCGACGCCGTCCCCGACGACTGCCACGTGGTGTCGAACCTGCCGAACGCGCTCTACCCGGTCGAGGAGCCCGACTGGAGCCCGCGTCGCACGGGTCTGGAGTCGAACCAGCAGGTCGACGACCTGGAGGAGCTGATCCCCACGCTCGACGACACGCCGACGTGCCTGGTGTGGATCGACCTCCAGCCGCGGTACGGGCACCTCTGGACGCTGTCGCAGCTGCGCGACCGCGTGGAGCTGCAGCCGCTCGCGTCGGACGGCGAGGTGAGCGTCTACCGCATGCTCCCCCGCTCCACCGGCTGAACCACGCTCGGCGCTCGACGCCGGTCGAGCCGACCGCTGGTCACCGCTGAGGGGGCTCGCACCGTGACGGTCCGCGGTCGCGAGCGCCGTTCGCCCCATCATGGAGCCGTGCGGACCACGCCGAATCGCCCCGTCGGCGCCCGTCCGCGGACAGGGCGACCGCGGTTCAGCGTCGTGCTCCCCGTCCGCGACCGGGCCGATGTCGTCGGCCGCGCCGTGGCGAGCGTGCTGGCGCAGACCTTCGCCGACCTCGAGCTCGTCGTCGTCGACCTCGGCTCCACCGACCGCACGCTGGACGCCGTCCGAGCCGTCGCGGACGACCGCGTGACGATCCTCGAGCCCGGTTCGGCGGCGACGTCCGCTCCGACCGCCGACGCCGACGCCGATCGCTCGCCGTACGTCGCGGCGTTGGCCGGGGCACGGGGTCGCTGGCCACGGTGGTGAGCGCGGACGTCGAGGTCGACGCCTCCTGGCTCGCCCGCATCGGCCGGCTGGCCGACGCCACCGGCGCCGGGTTCGTGAGCTGCGGCGGCCGCCAGCACGACCGGCGCGGCACGGTGACCGAGTTCCGTCCGATCGGCGAGGGC
>JAEXGP010000296.1 GCA_023450775.1 Actinomycetes bacterium
GCCGGCGGCGGGGCCGGCGTCGTCCTCGTCGTCGTAGTGCCCCTCGACGTCGATGTTCGGCAGGATCCGGTCGAGCCACTTGGGCAGCCACCAGTTCTTGTCGCCGAGCAGCTCCATGGTGGCCGGCACGAGGAGCAGCCGGACGATCGTGGCGTCCAGCAGGATCGCCGTCGCGAGCCCGGTGCCCATCAGCTTGAACGTCCGGTCGTTCTCCAGGATGAAGCTGCCGAAGACGACGACCATGATCGCCGCGGCCGCGGTGATCACCCGGGCCGTCGCGGCCAGGCCGTTGGCGACCGACGTCCGGCTGTCGCCGGTGCGGAGCCACTCCTCGCGGATCCGTGACAGCAGGAACACCTCGTAGTCCATGGACAGACCGAAGACGATGGCGAACAGCATCATCGGCATCCACGGCTCGATCGGCGCCGGCGCCACCCCGGTGAGGTCGCCCAGCCAGCCCCACTGGTAGAGGGCGACCATGATCCCGTACGCCGCGCCGATCGACAGCAGGTTCATGATCACGGCCTTGAGCGGCACCAGCAGCGACCGGAACACGAACATCAGGAGCAGGAACGACAGGATCAGCACCGCCCCGAAGAAGATCGGGAGCCGCTCGGCCATCATCGCCGAGGCGTCGATGTTCGCCGCCACGATGCCGGTGACGTTGAGCTCGACGCCGGTCTCGTCCTCGACCGGCGGCAGCACGTCCTCGCGCAACCGCTGCACGAGCGACTCCGTGACCTCGGCCTGCGGGCCATGGGCCGGGGCGATGAACCACCGCACGGCGGAGCCGTCCTCGCTCGGCTGGGGACCCATGACCGCCACGACCTCGGGATCCGCCTCGAGCGCCTGGTTGGCCGCGGCGAGCGATGCCAGGTCAGCACCCTCGGGAACCTCGGCGGCCAGGAACAACGGACCGTTGAAGCCCTCGCCGAACCCGTCCACGAGCAGGTCGTAAGCCTGCCGGGTGGTGGTGTCCTCGGCGTAGTTGCTCTCGTCGGAGAACGCGAGTCGCAGGCTGATCACCGGGGCGGCGAGGATCAGCAGCACCAGCGCACCGCCGATCGCGAACGGCCACGGGCGGTGCTGGATGACCCGGCTCCAGCGCCACGCCAGCGTCTCCTCCCGCGGCTTGGGCGGGCGGTGCTGGACCTCCTTCTTGAGCGCCGGGACGAAGAAGCCCAGCACCAGCAGGACGATCGCGATCGGGAAGCCCAGCATGAGCGGCGCGAGGTCGAGCCCGACGCCGACCAGGCCCACCGCGATGAACGACGCCGCCAGCAGCCCCCGCCAGCGGGTCCGCTCCACGTTCATGCCGGCGAAGCCCAGCAGCGCGGGCAACAGGGTCAGCGAGGCGGCCACGACGAGCGCCACGGTCAGCGCCGCGGTGACGGCCAGGCCCTGGATGAACCCGATGCCCATGAAGAGCATGCCGAGCAGCGAGATCACGACGGTGGCGCCCGCGAACAGGACGGACCGCCCGGCGGTGTCCATGGCGATCATCACCGACTCGCGGACGGAGTGACCCGCGTGCAGCTGTTCTCGATGCCGTGTGACGACGAGCAGCGCGTAGTCGATGCCCACGCCGAGGCCGATCATCACGCCGATGAACGGCGCGAACTCGGGCACCTCGATCCAGTTGCTGAAGAGGACGACGCCGGCGCCGCCGATGCCGATGCCGATCAGCGCCACCGCGACCGGCAGGCCCATGGCGAGCACCGAGCCGAACGCGACGATCAGGATCACGATGGCGAACGCCAGGCCGAGCGCCTCCGACGTCGGCTCCTCGAACTCCGCGAACACGAACCCACCGAGCTCGACGCGGAGCCCGTCGACGTCGGGCAGCTCGTCCAGGATCTCGTCCCGGACGTCGCTCATCACCTCGAAGTCGGTGTCCTGCGGGAACTCGACGTTGACGTACGCGATCGTCCCGTCCTGGGAGATCAGGTCCGGGGACTCGTACGGCGACTGGACCTGCTGCACGCCGTCGAGCCCGGCGACGCGGTCGATCACCTTCGTCATCGCGGCTTGGACCTGCGGGTCGTCCACGCCCTGGTCGGCCTTGAAGACGATCGTGCCGGTCTGGCCCGCGCCCTGGCCGCCGAACGCGGACTCGAGGATGTCGAAGCCCTTGGTGGACTCGCTGCCCTCGAGCGTGAAGTCCTGGCGGTAGTCGTCACCGACCGAGCCGGCGATCGCGTTCGACCCGATCAACACCGCGATCCAGACGATGACCACGAGCCATCGGCGGTCATGGCACCACGGCCCAAGCTTGGCGAACATCTGTCAGCTCCCTTCCGGCCTCGCCCCCGAGGCCGCCGACCGCCCGCCGCGCTGACGCGTTGTTACCACGTCCGTCCGGGCTGGCTCGGCGATCTACCGGTCCGTCCGGAGCGATGACGGCGGGCACCGTCGCTCTGTTCGACGAGCCCCCCTGAGAAGACTCATCGGTACGCAACGCACTCCGCCTGCCGGACGTTCCGACCGGAGCGCATTTCCCTTCCGACGCATCCCGGACGTCCGGTTCGGCGCCGGCCCGCCGGCACGGCCTCCGATCAGCGCGCGGCGGCCTCGTCGTACGCGACTCGGGCCTCGGCGATCTCGTCGCGGTGGCCCCTCGTCCAGGCCACCAGCGGCTCGACGGCGTCGAGCAGCGATCGCCCGAGCTCGGTGAGCTCGTAGTCCACCCGGGGTGGCACGACCGGGTGCACGGTCCTCGTCACCAGTCCGTCGCGCTCGAGGTTCCGGAGCGTGAGCGTGAGCATGCGCTGGCTGACGCCGTCGATCTCGCGCCGCAGCTCGCTGAACCGCCGCGTGCCCCGGCCGAGCAGCTCGACCACGAGCAGCGACCACTTGTCGCCGAGGCGGTCGAGCAGGTCGCGGATCTCGCACGTCTGCGTGCGCTCGACCAGTCGGCCGGTTCCCTCGGTGTGCCCCGGTGACCTCGATGTGCCGTCTTCCATCGCCGTCCATGGCTCCTCACGATGGGGTCAGGCACAAGAAGTAACCAACGCCCGAACCCAGGAGCCCTCATGCCCACGACCGCCACCTCCACCGACACCGATCCGCGAACCGATCCCGCAGCGTCCGTCCGCGGGGTCTTCCTGCCCACGATGTCGGCCCCCGGGCGTCGGCTCGGCGACGTGGTCGCCGCGGCCCGACTCGCCGAGGACGTCGGGTTGGAGTCCGTGTGGGTGGTCGAGCAGCTGGTCGCCGGCACCGGTGCCCCGGTCCTCGACGCCACGGCGTCGCTCGCCGCCGCCGCGGCGGCGACCGACAGGATCGCGCTCGGCTTCGGCGTGATGATCGCCCCGCTCCGTCGACCTGCCTGGGCGGCCAAGCAGGTCGCCACCCTCCAGCACCTCTCGGGCGGGCGCCTGCTGCTCGGCATCGGTGCCGGAGGCGACCGCCACGAGCTCAGCTGGGACGCCGCCGGAGCGCGACGCCGTGAACGCGGGCGACGCACCGACGAACTGATCGACGCGCTGCCGGCGCTCCTGGCCGGCGAGCCGGCATCGGTCGACGGCGTCGACGGGGCCACCACGACCGTGCGGCTGTCACCGCCCGCGCCGGCACCCCCGTTGCTGATCGGCGGCATGTCCGACGCCGCGCTGCGCCGGGCCGTGCGCGTGGGCGCGGATCTCTTCCTCCTGCCGGTGCCGCCGGACGGCGTGCGGGAGGCCGTCGCTCGGGCCACCGAGCTGGCGGACGCGACGGGCCGGCCGGCGCCCGGCATCACCAGCGGCCTGCTCGCCGCGTTCGACGACGACCCGGCGCTCCCCGGTCCCGACGGGCTCCGGCACGTCCTCACCGACCCCGATGGCCAGTTCGGCATGCCCGACGACGCGATCGACGAGATGCTCGTCGTCGGCGACGTCGAGGTGATCTCCCGGCGCATCGCGGAGCTGGGCGAGGCCGGGGCGTCGCGGGTCGTGCTCAGTTCGCCGGCCGGCGACTGGGCCCACCAGGTCCGCCGATTCGCCGACGCGACCCTGCTGGCCGGGACCACCGGCCGGTCCCCGTCCGCGCCGTAGCGTGCTCGGCTCCACGGGCCTGGCCGTCGCCGCGGTCCTCACGTCGAGGATCATCGCCAACATCGTGCGCGACGGGTGCAGCCGACCACCGCCCGTCGGCCGCCACCTCGAGCTGCGTCAGTCGGGGAGGTCGCCGGCGGCGACCAGGCGTGGCTTGAGGATCCGGCGCCACACGAAGACCGAGACTCCCGCCACGACCACGACGATCAGCGCACCCTGCAGCAGTCCGACGTAGTCGCCGACCCGCTCCCACCGATCGCCGAGGACTGCACCGCCGCCGATGAGCGCGACGTTCCAGACGGCGCTGCCGATCGCGGTGTAGACGGTGAACCGCAGGAACGGCATGCGCCGGAACCCGGCCGGCACCGACACCAGCGAGCGGACCAGGGGCACGCATCGGCCGAGCAGCACCGCAGCGCCGGAGCGCTTGTCGAACCACGCCTCGGCCCGGTCGAGGTCCGCCTCCTTGACACCGAACCACCGGCCCCGCCGCACGACGAACGCCCGGAGTCGCTCCGGACCGATGGCGGCGGAGATGCCGTAGAGCACCCAGGCGCCGGCGACGGATCCGAGCGTTGCGGCGCCGACCATGCCCACGAACGAGGCGTCGCCCCGGCCGGTGACGAAGCCGGCCAACGGCAGTACCACTTCGGAGGGGATCGGCGGGAACACGCTCTCGAGCGCGACGAGAACGGCGACGCCGACGTAGCCGAGGGTCTCGACGACGTCGGTCACCCAGTCGGTCAGGTCATCGAGCACGAGCACTCCCCTCACGTTCCCGCCGGACGCCGTGCGCGCCCAGCGCTCCGCCACCGGACGCGAGCCGCTGACGGTAGCGATCTGCGCCGCTGCGTCCGGGGCGGCCCGCGTCCGCGCGTGAGCAGCCGCTCAGGTCGGTGGACCGGAGCGGCTGCTCGTCGGGGCTCGGGCGCGGGATGGGACGGAGTCGGGACCGTCAGGGGACGTGAAGAGCGCCGGCGTCAGAGCCCCAGGGCCGGATCCATCCCCATCGCCGAGGCCCCGCCGATGCGCAGGGTCTGCTCCCCGGTCAGCGGGTGGAAGGGCGCACCCCAGAGGTCACGGAGCGCCCGCTCCAGCGGGAACCGCCGGGCGTAGGCGGCACCGCCCGCCGCCTCCATCATCCGGTCGGCGGCCGCCCGGACGTTCCCGGTGATCGAGCGCTTGGCCAGCATGACCCGGGTGAACTGCTCCGGCGACGGCGTCACGTCGTCGCCGATCTCGTCGACCAGGCCGCGCAGCACCCAGTCCGCCGTCGTCAGGTGCTGGTCGACCTCCCCGACCAGTCGCTGCACGCCGGGGTCGTCGGCTGCGCCGGACCTGCCGGCGAGCATCCCGACGAGCTCGGTGCGCGCCCGGTCGGCGACGCCCAGGTAGACGGACATGATCACGGGGAAGGCGTGGGCGGCGATCGACTGGAGCGACGGGTGGAGCTCGCCGATCGCTCGACGGGCGGCCACCGCCGCCTCCGGCACGACGACCTCGGTGAGCACGACGTCGTGGCTGCCGGTGCCGCGCATGCCCAGCGAGTCCCAGGTCTCCTCCACCCGGACGCCGTCGGCGGACATCGGGATCGCGACGGCGATCGCCTCGGCGCCGCCGGTGCTGCCGTCCAGCACCCAGGTGTTCATGGCGCCGGCGGTCATCGCGCCGCTGACGAACCGCTTGCGGCCCGAGATCTGCCAGCCGCCGTCGACCGGGAACGCCGTGCCCTGCGGTGTGGTGAAGTCGCCGCCGCCGGTGGAGGCGACGAACAGACCCTCGTCCGCCACGCGGCGGAGCATGCCCGCGGCGGCGTCCGCGCCGTGGCGCCAGCGCCACGCCGCGGCCAGCACGACGTGGTGGTGCATGCA
>JAEXGP010000314.1 GCA_023450775.1 Actinomycetes bacterium
CCCCTCGCCCGCCGCGACCCAGGCCGACAGCCGCTCCGCCGCGGCCGGCATGAGGTCGCCCTGCCACTCCCAGCTGTCGCGGTAGTGGTGCGAGATGCAGGCCAGGCGGATGGCCCGCGGGTCCCACAGCATGGCCAGGTCCGACACGAAGACCAGGTTGCCGAGCGACTTGGACATCTTCTCGCCGTCCATCCGCACCATCGCCTGGTGCATCCAGTGGCGCACGAGCGGCTCGCCGGTGGCGGCCTCGGACTGCGCGGCCTCGCACTCGTGGTGCGGGAAGATCAGATCGCTGCCGCCGCCGTGCAGGTCGATCGTGGTGCCGAGCTCGCGCAGGCACAGCGCCGAGCACTCGATGTGCCAGCCCGGTCGGCCCGGGCCCCACAGCGAGTCCCACGACGGCTCGTCGGGCAGCGACGGCTGCCAGAGCACGAAGTCGAGCGGGTCGCGCTTGTGCGGGTCGTCGACGTTGCCACCCCGCTCCGCCGCCAAGTCCAGCATCTGCTCGCGCGTGTAGTGGCTGATCTCGCCGAACTTCGGGAAGTTCGCCACCTCGAAGTAGACGGCGCCGCCGGCCTGGTAGGCGTAGCCCCGGTCGAGCACCATGCCGATGAAGCCGCGGATGTCGGGGATGGCGGAGGTGGCCCGCGGCTCGGAGAAGGCCGGGATCATCTCGAGCCGCTCCATGTCGGCGTCGAAGCGGGCGAGCTCCGCGGCGGCGAGGTCGAGGTAGTGGACGCCGAGCTCGCGGGCCTTCGGCAGGATGCTGTCGTCGACGTCGGTGATGTTGCGGACGCAGCGGGTGTCGTGTCCCATGTCGCGGAGCCGGCGCTGCAGCACGTCGTACGTCAGGTACGTCGCGGCGTGGCCGAGGTGCGTCGAGTCGTACGGCGTGATGCCGCACGTGTACATCGTGACGATGCGGTCGGCCGGCTCGAACGGGACGATCGCCTCTCGGGCGGTGTCGTAGAGGCGCACGGTCGGGAGGCTACGGCAGCCGGATCCCGGCGAGGAACCACTCGGACGGGCGCGGACTGGCCGGCCGCGAGGCCCTCAACCCGACCAGCCGCATGCGCTCAGGCCGGCAGGCCGCATCTGCCTCAGGCCGGCAGGCCGGTGAACCGGACCGCCACCCGCGTCTTGTACTTGACGTTGACCTGCAGCAGCACCGCGGCGAACGCCTCGATCGGCGCGGCGTTCGACAGCTCACCGGCGTCGACGGCCCGCAGGTCGGGGATCTTCGACACGATGTCGATCGTGGTCGCCGTGGCCGACGGGTGGTCCGAGCACACGAGCACGTCGGACTCGACCGGGTGGCCGATGTCGCCGAGCTCCGCGGCCGGCACGTGGTGCATGCTCGCCGCGACCAGCGAGCGCGGGATCGCCGCCTGCACCGACGCCGCCACCGAGCCGCGCGGCGGCACCAGGGGCTGGAACTCGTGGCCGACCCGGGCGAGGGCGTTGGCCATGGAGATCACGACCTTGCCCTTCAGCTCGCGGTCGCACTCCTTGACCGTCGCGGCCGCGGCGTCCCACGGCGTGGCGACGAAGACGACCTCGGCCGACGCGGCGGCGTGGTTGTCGCCCGCCTCGATGGCCAGCTCCCGCTCGGGCCACTTGGACAGGATCTTGTCCCGCACCTCCATGGCCCGATACTTCGAGCGCGATCCGACGACCACGTCGAAACCGACCGACGCCAGTCGAGCGGCCAAGCCGCTGCCGGCCGGACCCGTACCACCCAGGACACCGATCTGCATCCGGGCAGTGTGCTAGCGGGACCTGCCGAGTTGCAACCACGGCGGCACCTCGCCCGCCGCGAACCAGACCCGCTCCGTGGCGCCGGTCGAGCGGTCCCGGTCCATGGCACCGACGAACAGGTCGTCGACCTGGCTCGGGTAGCAACGTCGCAGGAGCCGGTGCAGGCGCTCGGTCACCGGTCCCGACACGTCGAGGGGTCCCAGGTCGTCGCGGAGCGAGGCCATCCGGGCCGCCACCGCGTCCGGGCCGACCAGCGACGCGTACGGGCGGTCCTCGTAGAACCCGATCCGGTCGGGGTGCTCCGCCGCCAGCCGGCGACCCGCCTCGGCCACCAGGCGGTGGTCGATGTGGTCGCCGATCCCCGCAGGGACGAGCAACGTGGTCCCGCTCCCCCGCAGCCGACGCATCCACGTCGTGAGCTCCACCACGAGGTCCTCGTCGAGCTCCGTGTCGGCCGCCAGCAGCACGTCCGCGTCGAGCTCGCCGGTGCGGAGCACGACCTCCTCCCACGACGACGTGCCGACGCGGTAGCCGAACGCCGCCTGCGCCAGCGCCTCCTCCGACCTCCGCCACACGGTCACGGGCAGCGTCCTCCCTCTCGTCGGGTGGAACCACCGCGTGAAGTTGGAGCGGCCGAACACGACCTCGACGCGCACGCGGCACGCCGACAGCGACCCGTCGAGCAGGCTCTGACCCAGCGACAGCGGCGCGTCGTCGAAGTGCGGCGAGACGATCGTGACCGCCGGCCGTCCCCGGCGGGCCCGTGGTCGCCGGGCCGAGCCCTGGTGCTGAGCTCCCTCCCCGGTCACGGGCGCACCCAGTAGCCCGGGTTGGCCACGGCCAGCTTGTCCCGCACCGACGCCCGCGCCGCCGAGGTCACCTCGTCGATCCGATCGTCCAGGGCCCCGGAGCGGATGGCGGCGGAGAGCTCGGCGTCGTCGGCGACGCCCAGCTCGGCGAGCCGCGCCGCGTGCGCCTCGGCCTGCGCCGGGCCCAGCTCCAGCTCGCGCCGCACGGTGGCCACCACGTTGCCGGCGACCCGGGCGTGGAAGCCCAACCTGCCCTCGACCCCATCGCGGACCTCACCCAGGTACTCGCCGACCGCGTCCAGGAGCTCGGCCGCCGTCGGTCGGTCGTGCGGCGCGGTCCCCACCTCCCGAGACGTCAGCGACGCCAGGACCGGCTCGTACTCCGACGGGCCGGCGATCAGCTCGAGGACGTCCTCCTCGTTCTCCGCCGTGCGGCGCCCGATCGCCGCGAGCTCCACCGAGCGGCTGGCCCCGGTCAGGTGGGTGGCGGCCTGGACGATGCAGATGACGCCCCACTTCAGGGTCCCCATCGTCTCCCACCACCGCAGCTCTCCCGGCGACACCGGCTCGCCGCCGGCGGCCACGTAACCCTGGACCAGGTCGTCGGCGGTGCCCACCCCGCCGGCCACGAGCGGCGACCCGAAGCGCCACGCCCGCACGCAGAACCAGCCCAGGTCCTCGACCGGATCACCCCGGTGCGCCAGCTCCCAGTCGAGCACCGCCCGCAGCCCGTCCTCGCCGACGATCAGGTTGCCCATCCGGAAGTCGCCGTGGACCACCGAGTGGCGGTGCGTCGTCGGCCGGTTGCGCTCGAGCCAGCGGAGCCCGAGCTCGAAGGCGGGGTGCGGCTCGCCGAGCCCGTCGATCAGCCCGCGGAACTGCTCGACCTGGTCCTCCTCGTGCAGGTCGCCGAACTCCGACGCGTCGATGCGGTGCACCGCCGCCAGCGCGGCGCCCGCCTCACGGGCCAGCGAGGACCGGGCCGAGGCGTAGCGGTCGTCGCGGAGGATCCGGCGGGCGATCGTCTCGCCCTCGACGCGATCCATGATGATGAACGGCGCGCCCAGCTCGTCGCCGCCCTCGTCGGTCGCGACCAGGGGCGCCACCGGCACACCCGCGCGGGCGGCGGCGCGCAGGAGGGCGCCCTCGGCCGACATCCCCCCACCGGCCCCGTTGCCGCCGGCCCGCTCGCGCTGCAGCACCAGCGGGCGCGCCGCGCCGGCCTCGTCCACGGCGGTGAACGCCCACGTCTCGCGCGACGCGCCGCCCGACAGGCGCGTCAGGTCGCGCACGGTCACGGGCGCGCCCGTCCGGTCCTCCAGCACCCGCTCCAACCCGTCCGCCAGCTCCGCCGTCCGGTCGCTCACCGCTCGTCCCCCGTCGTCATCGTCCCCGTCCGGCTCTCGACCCGATCAGGGCTCGTCCCTGTCGGACTCGTCGCGGATGTCACCCACGATCGCCTCCAGGATGTCCTCCAGCGTGACCAGGCCCGACACCCGGTCGACGCCGCGCTCGTCGAGGTCCGACACGACCGCCACGTGGCGGCGCGCCCGGCGCATGCGCGGCAGCAGGTCGCTCAGCCGGTCGTCGGGCCGCACGCGCAGCGCCACGCGCACCAGGCCCGGGGGCAGCAACCCGTCGCGCCGGTCGTCGGGGATCCGCAGCAGGTCCTTGGCGTGGAGGAAGCCGACGACGTCGTCGCGGGACCGGCCGACCACCAGCACCCGCGAGTGACCCGAGCGGTGCACCAGCTCCTCGGCCTGCGCCACGGTGGCGGTCGTCGGCACGGTCACCAGCTGCTCCGCCGGGGCCATCACCTCGGTCACCCGTCGGTCCAGGAACCCGAGCGCACCCGCCAGCAGCACGTGCTCGGTGGCCTCGAGCTCTCCCGACGCCACCGACTCGCGCATCATCACCGCCAGCTCCCCCGGCGTGTGGGCCTGCGCCAGCTCGTCGGCGGGTTCGACCCGCAGCAGCCGCGTACCCCAGCGCGACAGGTGGTCGAGCACCCACACCACCGGCCACACGAGGAAGGTGATCGCGCCCTGCAGCGGCGCGAGCACCACGGCCGACCGCTCGGGTGCGGTCAGCGCGACCGACTTGGGGACCATCTCGCCCAGCACCATGTGGAGGAACGCCACGATCGTGAGCGCGACGGCCACGCCCAGCACGGTCCCGGTGGCGTGGGGCAGCGGGCTGTGCTCGAACCAGCCCTCGATGACCGAGCCGATCGCCGGCTCGATCAGCCAGCCGAGGAGCAGCGACATGACCGTGATGCCCAGCTGGCACGTGGCGAGCTGCAGGTTCAGCGACCGCATCTGCCGCAGGGCGGATGCGGCACCGAACCGTCCGTCCTCCACCCACTGCTCGATGCGCTGACGGCGCGCCGCCAGCAGCGAGAACTCGACGGCCACGAAGAACGCGTTGCCCAGGATGAGCAGCACGCCGATGGCCAGCAGCACCGCCCAGCTCACGAGCCGCCCCCGCCGTCGCCGGCCGTGGCGCCCTCACCCTCGGCCAACCACCCGGGGGGTGGGGCCACCAGGCGCACCACCGCCACCCGGCGCTCGTCCATCTCCGACACCTCGAGGGACCACCCGCGCTCGGTGAAGCCGTCGCCGACGCTCGGGATCGATCCCAACCGCTCGAGCACGAACCCCGCCAGCGTCTCGTACGGGCCGTGCGGGATCTCGAACCCGCAGGCCTCCTCCACCTCGTCGGGGTGCAGGCGGCCCGACAGCAGGTGCGCCCCCTGCCAGCGCCGGACGAGCGGCTCGGTGCCGGCCGGGTCGTGCTCGTCGGAGATGTCGCCGACGATCTCCTCCACCAGGTCCTCGAGCGTGATGATCCCCGCGGTCGCGCCGTACTCGTCGAGCACGACCGCGAACTGCCCGCTCTCGTCCTGCAGCTGCACGAGCAGGTCGCCGAGCTCGCTCGACTCGGGCACCATCGCCACGGGCCGCACCAGCTCCCGCAGCGGCGCGCTGCGGCGCCGGGCGGGGTCGATGCCGAGCACGTCCTTGACGTGCACGACGCCGAGGATGTCGTCCAGGTCGCCGTCGGTCACCGGGAAGCGGGACAGCCCGGTGCGCTCCGACGCGTCGAGCAGGTCGCCGGTGTCGGCGCCGATCGGCAGCGCCTCGATCTCCATGCGCGGCGTGAGCGCGTCGGCCGCCGTCTTCTCCCGGAACCGGAAGCTGCGGTCGAGCAGGTCGGCCGCCTGCAGGACGAGCGTGCCGCCCTCGTGCGAGGTCTGCACGAGCCGGTGCAGCTCGTCGCGGCTGCGGACCGTGTGCAGCTCCTCCGCCGGCTCGAGACCCACCAGCCGGAGCAGCCCGTCGGCCGCGGCGTTGCAGACGACGATCACCGGTCGGAAGATCGTCACGAAGAACCCGAAGGGCGCGGCCATGGCGAGCGAGGTCGGCAGCGGGCGGGCGACGGCGACTCCCTTGGGGATCAGCTCGCCGACGACCATCTGCACGACGGTCGTGAGCAGCAGCGCGGCCACGACCGATGCCGTCACCGCGGTCGAGTGGTCGAGCGGCCCGAAGATCGGTTCCAGCACCGGGGCGACCACCGGTTCGGACAGGACACCGAGACCCAGGCTGCACAGGGTGATGCCCAGCTGCGCGCCCGACAGCGAGAACGACAGCCGGTGCAGGATGCCGTCGACCATGCGGGCGGCGCGGGACCCGCGTTCGACCTCGACGGCCACCTGGCTGCGGTCGACGGCGACGAGCGCGAACTCGGCCGCCACGAACAGGCCGTTGGCCAGGATCAGGGCGACGACGCCCAGCAGGCCGATGGCGGTGCTCATGCGCCGGGTCTCACGCTGCAGGACTCACGCGGCAGGGGCTCACGCGGGAGACGGGCTCACGAGCAACGGCGGTCACCGGCGGCGGTCACGGGCTGCAGACTACCGGCGCCGGTGGCCGTCGCCGGGTGAGACCGGACGTCCTGCCGGCGGGCTCAGTTGATCGACCGCGCCGCTTCTACAGTTCGACGGGTGCACGAACCCTTGGAGGAGCCCACGTCCGACACGTCCACGGCGGACGAGCCGTCCGACGGCTCGTCGCCCGACGAGACGGCGCCCCGGCTGGCCGATGCCGCACGAGCGGCGGTGCGGGTGGCCCGCGTGGCGGCCAACGCGGTCGCCGAGGTCGACCTGACGCTCGCCCAGTACCGGGTGATGGTGTTCGTCGACGGCGTCGACCGTCCCGCGAACGAGGTGGCGCGACTCCTCGACGTGAGCCCGTCGACCCTCACGTCGGTGGTCGACGGCCTCTGCAACCGCGAGCTGGTCCGGCGCCGCTCGGACCCCGCCGACGGACGCCGCGTCGTGCTGTCGATCACCGAGCAGGGCCGCGAGCGGGTGGCGGCGGCCGACGCCGCGGTGGCCCGCCGGCTGTCGGGCCTGCTCGGTCGCCTGGGCCCGGACCGTGCGGCCGCCGCGCTCGACGGCCTGGACCTGCTCGACGAGGCGATGGACCTCTACCTGGCCGAGCACTTCGGCAGCCGTTCGTGACCTCGGAAGATCGGCGGGAGCCGGCCTTCTCGATGCCAGCGCTCGAGATGCCAGCCCTCGAGATGCCAGCCCTGGAGATGACAGGCGTGGGCTTCACCCGCGATGGCCGTGACCTCCTCGACGGCGTGGACTGGATCGTGGGCCCGGGCGAGGACTGGGTGGTGCTCGGGCTCAACGGCTCCGGCAAGACGACGCTCATCCGGATCGCCGCGCTGTACGAGCACCCGAGCCGCGGCACCGTCCGGATCCTGGGCGAGACGCTCGGGCGGACCGACGTGCGGACCCTCCGCACCCGCGTGTCGCTGGTGAGCTCGGCCATGTCGGACCTCATGCGGCCGCAGCTCAGCGCCACCGACATCGTCATGTGCGGCCGCTACGCGGCGCTCGAGCCGTGGTGGCACACCTACACCGAGGCTGACCGGAACCGAGCCGTGGACCTGCTGGTCGCGCAGGGCGTCGGCCACGTGGCGGACCACCCGTTCGGGACGCTGTCGTCGGGCGAGCGCCAGCGGACGCTGCTGGCTCGGGCGCTCATGAACGATCCCGGCCTGGTGCTCCTGGACGAGCCGACGGCGGGCCTGGACCTGCGCGGCCGGGAGGAGCTCGTCGACCGGCTCGACGGGTTGGCGGCACGTCGCGACGGTGCGCCGCTGGTGCTGGTCACGCACCACGTCGAGGAGATCCCGCCGAGCTTCACGCACCTGCTCGCGATCGCCGACGGCCGTGTGGTCGACCAGGGCCCGATCGACGACGTGCTCACCGGCGACCTGCTGTCGCGGACGTTCGGGATCCCGCTGGTCGTCGACCGCCGCGACGGTCGCTACACCGCTCGCCGCGCCTGACCCGCGGGTCAGGGTTCGGCGCCGTCAGACGGGGCCGGCGTCAGCGGAGCCGGCGCCTGGCGCCGCTCGAGGAACAGGATCGTGCGGGGACCGAGCTGGACGGTGCCGCCGGCCGGGTAGCGCGTGGCCGGCGGGTCGCCCGCTGACGCCGTGTCCAGCACCAGCGCCCACGCCGGCGCCCACTCCTCGGACGGCAGGACCTGCGAGGACGGCGAGTCGGACGCGTTGATGCAGACCAGCAGGGTGTCGTCGGAGATCGTCTCGCCACGCGGGCCGGTCTCGGCCAGGTCGCCGTTGAGCCACATCGCCACCTGCCGGGCGTCGGGCCCCCAGTCCTCCCACGACATGGTCGTGCCGGCCGGGGTGAACCACGCGACGTCGGGCAGCTCACCCTCGGCCACCGGCTCGCCGGTCAGGAAGCGGTGGCGCTGCAGCGCGGGGTGACGCCGGCGGAGCTCGATCAGCCGGCGGCAGAAGGCCAGGAACTCCTCGTCGGGATCGGACCAGTCGACCCAGCTGACCTCGTTGTCCTGCGCGTAGCCGTTGTTGTTGCCGCGCTGCGTGCGGCCGATCTCGTCGCCGTGCAGGACCATCGGCACGCCCTGGGACAGCATCAGCGTGGCCATGAGGTTCCGGCGCAACCGGTCGCGGTGGGCCAGCACGACCGGATCGTCGGTGGGCCCCTCCACACCGCAGTTGGTGGACCGGTTGTCGTCGGTGCCGTCGCGGTTGTCCTCGCCGTTGGCCTCGTTGTGCTTGTGCTCGTAGGACACCAGGTCCGCGAGCGTGAAGCCGTCGTGGGCGGTGACGAAGTTGATGCTGGCGTGGGGCTTGCGACCGTCGTCCTCGTACAGGTCCGAGCTCCCGGTGATGCGGGACGCGAACTCGCCCAGCACGCCGCGGTCCAGGCACCAGAGGTCGCGCACGCAGTCGCGGTACTGGCCGTTCCACTCCGACCACAGCGCCGGGAAGTTGCCGACCTGGTAGCCGCCCTCGCCCACGTCCCAGGGCTCGGCGATCAGCTTGACCTGGCTCACGACCGGGTCCTGCTGGATGAGGTCGAAGAAGCTCGACAGCCGGTCCACGTCGTGCAGCTCCCGGGCGAGCGTGGCGGCGAGGTCGAACCGGAACCCGTCCACGTGCATGTCCTCCACCCAGTACCGCAGGCTGTCCATGATCAGCTGCAGCACGTTCGGGTGGCGCATGTTCAGGCTGTTGCCGGTGCCGGTGTAGTCGACGTAGACGTCGGGGTCCGCCGGGTCCAGGCGGTAGTAGCCGGGGTTGTCCAGCCCCTTGAAGCTCAGCACCGGACCGCCGGCCCCGCCCTCGGCGGTGTGGTTGTAGACCACGTCGAGGATCACCTCGATCCCCGCCTCGTGCAGCGTCTTCACCATCACCTTGAACTCCTGCACCTGCGCGCCGCGGTCGCCGCCGACGGCGTAGGTGTTGTGCGGGGCGAAGAAGCCGATCGAGTTGTAGCCCCAGTAGTTGCGCAGGCCCATCTCGATGAGGCGGCGGTCGTTCACGTACTGGTGCACCGGCATGAGCTCGACGGCGGTCACGCCGAGCCGCTGCAGGTGGTCGAGGATCGGCGGCGCGCACAGGCCCAGGTACGTGCCGCGCAGGTCGGGCGGGACCTCGGGGTGCAGCATCGTCAGGCCGCGGACGTGGGCCTCGTAGAGCACCGTGCGGTGCCACGGCGTGTTGGGCCGGCGGTCCTGGCCCCAGTCGAACCACGGGTTCACGACGACCGATCGCGGCATGTCGGGCGCCGAGTCCAGATCGGACTCGCCGTTCGGGTCCGGCTGCACCGAGTCGGTCCAGCGGACCGAACCCGCCACCGCCCGGGCGTAGGGGTCGAGCAGCAGCTTGGAGGGATCCTGCAGGTCGCCCGGCCGGCGCCGGGGACCGGTCACTCGGAAGCCGTAGCGGACGCCGGGACCGACGTCGGGCAGGTAGCCGTGGAAGACCGAGCCCGCCCGCTCCACGAGCGGGACCTGGATCTCGGCGTCGTCGTCGTCGAACAGGCACAGGACGACGCCGCCGCGCTCACCCGGCGTGCCGCCCTCGTTGGCGGCCGAACCCGAGAAGACGGCGAAGTTGGTGCCCGCGCCGTCCCACGTCGCTCCGAGCGGCGACGGACGACCGGGCCAGACGCGGAGCTTGCCGCCCGCCCAGATCACGCGACCGCGGGCGTCACGACGCGGACCGGTCGTTGACGAAGCGGACCAGTCGGGGGCGCGAGCGCTCGATCTCGTCCGACAGCAGCCGGTCGAGCAAGGGCACCCACAGGTTGCCGCCGTAGTGCAGGCGCATGCGCAGCTCGGGCACGGCGCCGTCGTCGCCGGCGGCGGCCAGCTCGGCGCTCAGGATCCACTCGCTGTGGCGCTTGCCGTCGTGCTCGCGGCGCTCGAAGCGCACCTCGTTCGGACGGTCGCAGAGGGTCCGCACCATCCGCAGCCGCTTGGAGCGCCGGAACGGGCCGACCTGGCCGCGGAGGTCGACCGACCAGGCGGCGTCGTCGCCGGCGGCACGGTCGGCCTCGACCACCTCGACCGGCTCGGCACGGCTCACGATGTCCAGCCAGCTCGGGTAGGTGCCCAGGTCCTCGACCACGTCGAAGAGCGCCTCGACGGGCACATCGGCGGCCATGGTGGCGGTGACGTCCACGGCCCCAGTCTGCCCGAGGTCCGGTCGGGTGGTGACCGGGCGGGTCAGAGGCCCAGGCGGATGCCGCCGGCCGCGTCGGACTCGACGGGTGCGCCCCGCCGGTCCGACAGCAGGTCCACCGACCGGTCCACGATCGCCAGGACCACGCCGCACAGCAGGACCAGGACGCAGCTGAGCGCCATCGCCTGGCCGAACCCTGACGAGCCCGGCCGGGACATCAGGCGTTCGATCGCCACGGGCACGGTCGGCCGGTCCGCGCGCGCCAGGAAGACGGTCGCGCCGAACTCGCCCAGGCTGGCCACGAACGCCAGACCGGCGCCCGCCACGACCGCACCCCGCACCATCGGCAGCTCCACCCGCCACCACTTGCGGCCCGGTCCGGCCCCGAGGGTGGCGGCGACCTCGCCGACCGACGGCGGGAGGTCCCGCAGCGCGGCCGACACGGCGCGCACCAGGAGCGGCACCGCCACCAGCGCCTGCGCGGCGGGGACC